>JBBDLY010000346.1:0-3234 GCA_040878585.1 Pirellulales bacterium | reverse complement strand
GTTTACGCGGCTACGGCTCGTTGACCTACAACGGGCTGAAGAGCATGATCTACGCCGGTGTGGCCAAGGACGACAAGCGGGTGCAGGCCGCCTTCGACTGGATCCAGAAGAATTACGGCCTCGACTCCAATCCCGGCATGGGCCAGCAAGGGCTGTACTACTACTACACCACCTTCGCCAAGGCGCTCGACGCCCTGGACGTCGACTCGGTAACCACGCCCGACGGCAAGCAGCACAACTGGCGCGCCGACCTGGTAGCGGCCGTGGCGGAACGTCAACGGCCCGACGGCTCCTGGCTAAACGAAGCCGACCGCTGGCTGGAAGGCGACCCCAACCTGGTAACCGGCTACGTCCTACTAGCCCTACACCACGCCGCCCCTACAGAATAGCCGCACCATCGAAAAAGTAGGTCAGGCATTCCTGCCTGACCAAAGAACGCAAACTGTTAATTCAGAAAAATGCTTGCAGCGAATTGCCGCTACAACATGCAGCGGCTAAATACATCAACTCGTCTTTGGTCAGGCAGATCCTGTAGGTCAGGCATTCCTGCCTGACCGCAAGACGCAAAGCTCTGCCTACAGAATCGTGCTTGCAGCAACTTGCCGCTACAACATGCAGCGGCTGAATACATCAACTCGTCTTTGGTCAGGCAGGAATGCCTGACCTACTGGCACCATGTCGAAGCCGGAAACACTTTCGTTTCGTCGTCGTCATTTGCCACATTGGATGGTTGATGACAAACCTTACTTCGTCACGTTTCGATTGAAAGGTTCGCTTCCCGAAGAGGTCGCCGAGCGCATGCGTCTCGAACGGGACGAACTATTGCGAAGCGGCGCGGACGAGGCCACGATGCTCGATTGCCGGCGTCGACAGTTTGTCCGCATGGAATCCATTCTGGACGCCGCCAAAGACTCGCCCATGCATCTTGCGAATCCTGCCATTGCAAAAATGGTTTTCGACGCCTTCGACTGGCTGGAGGAGCAACGCGGATGGGAAGTGTTCGCCGCCGTGATCATGCCGAATCACGTTCATGCGCTCTTGCAAAACTTTGCGGGCAGGAACGACGCACTCTCCACGGATCTAGGGGTCGTGAAAGGATACACGGCTCGGCTTGCCAACCAGATACTGCAAACTAAAGATGCCTTTTGGCAGGATGAGAACTTCGACCATTGGATTCGGGACGCAGAGAAATTTGAGGCGACAATCCGCTACATCAAGCAAAATCCCGTCAAAGCGGGACTATGCGTAAACTGGCGTGATTGGCGTTGGACGAGAGTCAAGTAGGTCAGGCATTCCTGCCTGACCGCAAAAGAGTTGACGTGGCTAACCAAACAGGTTACGAAGCAAGGTGTTGCGTTCTGCCACGTAGGTCAGGCATTCCTGCCTGACCCAAAACGCAAAGCTCTGCCTGCAGAATCGTGCTTGCAGCGAATTGCCGCTACAATATTCAGCGACGAAACAAATCAACTCATCTTTGGGCAGGCAGATCCTGTAGGTCAGGCATTCCTGCCTGACCAAAGAACGCAAACCGCTGCCTACATAATAGTGCTTGCAGCGACCTGCCGCTACAATGTCCAGCGGCTGAATACATCAACTCTTCTTTGGTCAGGCAGGAATGCCTGACCTACTTGGCGCCATGAAACAAAAGCTCTCCACCACCAAGCTCGTGCTGATTCTGCTGGGGCTGATCTTCGTGCTGCTGATTGCGATCCCGCTGGTCAGCATCTTCTGGCCCGCGCCGGCGATTGTGGTTTCCAAGGAGACGACCTACGTCACCGGCCCGTTGGATGACGAGGGGCGGGTGGACTATCTCGCGGCGCTCGAGCAAAAATACTTCGCCGATCTGCCGCCGCGGGAGAACGCGGCGCGGGAGTATGTGCAGGCGTTTTCGGAAGGCAGTGGGTTTGAGGGCGTGATTCGGCTACAAGTTTTGCAGCGGCTCGACCTCGTGAACGACCATGTGCAACCGCCCTTCCTGCTTGACTCTATGGAGTTCGCCGAGGCTAACCTTTCGCTCGTCGAACAGACGAAGCAGGCGCAAGGGCTAAACTTTGCCAAGCCTGCTGCGAATGAATTCCCACCGCCCGACGCAGCAGATCTGAGCATCCATTGGCATGACGTCGCGACACTTCGCCCCTGGCAGGATGACGAGTTTTCGCTGCTGGCCGCCTGGCTCGACGAACAGCAGCAGCCGCTGGCCCACATTCGCGCCGGGGCGAAGTTGGACCGATGCTACTTCCCGATCATGGGCGATAGTCCTGATGAGCCGTTGATTTTCTACAGGATGTATTACACCAGCATGCGGCTGGCTTCCCATGAGTTGGCAGTTAGTGCCATGCGCCACCTTGGTAAAGGCAACGGACAGCAGGCGTGGAAAGAGGCCATCACAATGCTGGTAAGCGCCCGCCATCTGGCCCAGCAGCCCGGTCTTGTCGCCAATCTGTACGGCATTGCGATGGATGGGATTGCGTTGGAAACTGTCTTGGCGGTGATGCATCATGGCGACTACACGGCGGAGGAACTCGCCCGCATGGCCGAGCAGTTCGATCAACTTGCCCCGCTGGAGCCGATGGCCGAAGAGTTCCGCGGCGGCGAGCGGCTGTGGATGCTCGAAGTATTGCAGGCGCAGGCATCCGGCAAAGTGCTCGATGACCATTACATGAGCGAGGTATTGTCGCTGCCGGGTATCGATTGGAACATTGTGATGCGGATGGCGAACGAGCAATTAAACCGCTTTGAGGCGACGGCCGATGCACCGCCGGGCGCCGAACGCGACGAACGAAGCAAAGCAGCCAAGGAAGCGTTGGATCGCACGATCGCCGAAGGCGGCAACCGCACAAAATGGGCGGCCAGCGTCTTCAGTCGCAAGAGCCGCAGCGAGTTGATCGGCAGCAGGCAAATGTCGCTGCTGCTGCCGGCGTTTCAGGCGGCGATCCATGCCGACGACCAAGCCCGGGTGCGGCAGCTACAAGCCCGCGCGGCAATCGCCCTGGCCCAATACCGGGCCGCCCATGGCGAATACCCTGACAAGCTGGCGCAACTGGCGCCGGAGTTCGCCGCCGAAGAACCCAAAGACTACTTCACCGGCCAACCGCTCAAGTACCTCCGCACCGCCGAGGGCTACCACCTCTACAGCGTCGGCCCCAACGGCCAAGACAACGGCGGCCTGGACGCCAAGCAAGACGAAACCGGCACGCTCGACTACGACCTGCACGACGACTGCGGCATCACAGT
>JBBDLY010000345.1:0-3236 GCA_040878585.1 Pirellulales bacterium | reverse complement strand
CCGAGTCCGCCCGCCCGATTTGCCGGGACTGCACAAAGCAGCGCCGTGACGCCTCTGCTTGGCACGACGTTTGTGGTGAACAGGTAGAAGCATAAATCCTCAGCGAATGAGTCTCGCTGACACCTCCGCGGCACGCTGCCCCGCATTATTAGTGCATGGCCGCCTCCTTCTCGCGGCGGCGGCTAAGAGTATAGACTTCGTTGTCACCCTTGGGTGACCGGCACAGCTTCACTTCCAGCCCGTTGCGGATCTGTTGCCAGTCTCAACCACGCCTACCAACAATCGACCCCCAAAACGCTCGTAAAACAAACTCAACAAAGTGCCCTTGGCCTGCCAACCGTGGAACTTGGGCTAAGGTTCGAGCTGAATGCACTCGACGTCGTCCAAATGACCTTGCTCGTGCGAGGCTCCGGCAATCGCGAGCAGCTTGCCTGCTTGCACGGCCACTAATCGATGGAAAAACCGCGGGCGTTTCACGGCGACTGCGGCCACCCACTCCCGTCCATCGTCGCTGAGTCTAGAGAGTCGGCTGCTGTTGCCCGAGACATAGAGGCGACCGCCATGATGGCACGCGGCCATTCCGAATCCCTTGAGCTTACTGGGGGGCAAGTCAGGCCCGCGCAACCACTTCTTTTCGCGCGGATCGTAGATATCGACGCGGCGCGACACGTCATGGTCAGAGTTCATGCCGCCGAGGGCGACGAGCTTGCCTTGCCAGTGGCCGACCGCCAAGGCGCGCCGCTGAAACGGCGCATCGCTGAGCGGCTGCCACACTGCCGTCGGATCGTTCAATTCGAGCGACCAGGCCGTACTCAGCCAGCGAGGCTTTTCTCCAGCCTCCAGACTCCAGCCGCCGATGACGTAAATGTGGCCGTCCAGGATCACCGCATCGTGCGAGGAACGAGGCTCCGGCAGGTCGGGCAGCGGCGCCCACTTGGCTTGGGCGGGATCGAACATCGCTGCCTCCTTCACCGAGTTGAGTTGCTCCGGCTCGTTCGCGGAATTCATCGCGGTCAGGCCGCCAATCCGATAGAGCCGCTTGCCATCGCTCAACAGACACATACCTTGCAGCGGAGTCTGCATCGGTAGCTCTTCCCATTGCTTCGGTTTACGCAGGTGCAACCTTCGGAAATGCTGCGAAAGGTTGTCGGCGGAATGCTGATGCGTCTTCCCAACATGCCCGCCGTATACATACAACCAATCGCCAGCCACCGCCGCGCCAAAGCTGGCGACCGGTTCCGGCAGTTTGGGCAGCGCACTCGCTGAATCGTCGGCGGGCTTGGCAGCCGACGACGGCGGCGACAACGTGAGCGTGACGTAGTCGGAAGCGCCTTGGTATTCCTGTTCCCCGATTCGGCCGGTAGGCTCCTCTTGCTTGTGACGCAGCATGAACGAGACAGGCCCGTCATTCGGCAGTTCGATCTCCAGCCGTCCTTGTTCGTCGGTCCGCGGGGTCGTCTCCTTACCGCTGGCCGCCATGTAGCGAATCTCCGTATGTGGAAGCGGTTTGCCTTGAAAGGTCGCCAGGATCATCAATCGGCCTCCGCGAACGTGCGGCGCCAGATCGATCAGGAATTCCTTGCTCGCCAACGGCGACTCCAGTTGGTTCCAGTCAGTGCAGGCAACATGCTTGGCAAAGTAGGTCAGTCTACGGCCCCGGAATATCCCGAACTTACACACAGCGGTCGCGACTCCGCCAGAATCCTGCTCGATTGCAGGCGAATGCACTTCGAGCGCGTCTTCCTTGAGCGGGCGCATGTCGACGGCAACCGGCGGGCCGTCGAACGACTGCCAGGAGACCGGGGTGAGGGCAATTGGCTCAGGCAACACATCGCCGGGCAGGTCCGCCGCCTCGGAAAGATACAACACCAGGCGCGGTTCCTTATCGCTGATATCGCTACGGAGCCACAGATAGTGGGCTTGGGAGATGTTCGTGCCAAAGGCGGCCAACACGCCGCTGCCAAGTGCCAGCGTCAAGAAGAGTCGGTAAACAGACATAATACGCAAAATCCTTTCCGGTGGTGAAAACTATGGCCCTAGGGGCCGGTACTGGATAGTTCCAAATCGAGGGTAACACTCTCGTCGTCTTCCGCCACCTCGGCCGTGAGCGGAGAATGGTGCGCATAGGCGTAAGGAATGAGTCGCCGTGGCGATGGCGCTCCGTGCGGATGCCGCGGGCCGTCCAAGGGGGGATTGTCGGCGATCTCCACGCGGTAGCTGCCCGGCAGAAGTCCATCCGCGGCGGAAATTTCAAAGCGCCCCTCCTCAATCGTCGATCCGGTCTTCTGGCGATTTTCATGCACCGGGACGAATAGAATCACTGCCTCATCAAGCGGCTGCCCATCAAGCGTGACCGTGCCTGTCGCTGGTATCGGATGGGGTCCGCAGCCGGCGAGCAGTATCGTCGCAGCGACGGCCATTATCAGCCAGCTAGTATTCGCCAATCGGTTGCCCGTCATTTCGCTTTGCCAGCCATTTTAGAGTATCCGGATTGGTATTCTCGGCGACAAACCGCACCGAGCCGTCGCCGAGCAGCATCGTGACGCCGCCGGGATGATCACTACGAAAGGTGTGCAGCTCCCAGAATCCGGTGATCAGACGGTCGGCGTTGAACACGCCGGCGGTCGAGGCGGTGCTGCTGAAAGGGTAGCCGCTGGCCCAATAAGCGCCGCTGGAGAAGTTCTTGATGCCGTGATCCAGCTCGCCGGCCAGGAAGGTGTTCGACGCTCCATCCCGGCTGGTCAACAGCGCCAGGCTGGTCATGCCTGTCTCGGGGTCGATGATCGCCCCGTTGTGATATTCTGGATCGCTGTTGTTGATGAAGTGCCCATAGGCGCTGCCGGTCGACACGGCATAGCTGGCCCAGCCGTCGGAAGCGTCGCCGGGAATTTGCATGGATGGACAGCGGAATACGGCCAGCGGCGTATCGGCATATTCGGGGTTGGGGTCGTCCGCCATTGAGATCGTCAGGTCGAAGGCGTTGTATAGCGACTGCTGTTCCAAGAATGGCAACAGCACCACGAAACTGCTCGCACCGTTTTCCGCGTAGCTGGCCGGCAATTGTTTGTGGACGAAATCGTATTGGTGCATCGCCAGTCCGACCTGCCGCAGATTATTGGAGCATTGCAGTCGTCGGGCCGCTTCCCTGGCCGACTGCACGGCCGGCAGCAACAAGGCAACCAACGTGCCAATGATCGTAATCACTACGAGTAATTCCACCAAGGTAAAACCGGGGA
>JBBDLY010000344.1:0-3261 GCA_040878585.1 Pirellulales bacterium | reverse complement strand
GCTTGCAAGAGAGTTCCCCACCATGGCAGCCAGCAATCGAAGCGCCCTGTTGACCAAAACGCACAAGGTTTTGAAGAAAGAATTCAAACCTTACGCCTACGACCAGAAGCGACCGCTGTTGGAGCAAATGCTCTACGCCGGCTGCCTGGAGGGCGCCATGCCGGAAGCGGCCGACGAGGCGTTTGCGGCGTTTAGTCGCGACTTCTTCGACTGGAACGAGGTCCGCGTCAGCACGGTCACCGAACTGGCCGAGGCAGCCAAGATGCTGCCCGACCCGGCGGCGGCCGCTTCGCGCGTCAAGCGCGTTCTACAAAGCGTTTTTGAATCGATCTATGAGTTCGACTTGGAGTCGCTCAAGAAGCAGAATATCGGAGCGGCAACCAAGAAACTCGAAAAGATCGACGGCGCCACGCCGTTCACCGTGGCGTTCGTCACCCAGAACGGACTGGGGGGCCATGCGATTCCCGTCAACAAGGGCGCCCTCGACGCGCTGTATGTGATCGGCGTCATTGACGAAAAAGAACATGCCGCGGCCAACGTCCCCGGCTTGGAGCGCGCCATCCCCAAGAACAAGGGAATGGAGTTCGGTTCGCTGTTGCATCAACTCGGCGTGGAATACGCCCGCAGCCCTTATTCGCCGTCGACTCGGAAGATACTGATCGCGATCGAACCGACCGCCAAGGATCGCTTGCCGAAGCGGGCGAGCACCAAGAAGGCGCCGGAACCGAAGACCAAGAAGAAGAAGCAGGCGCCGGCGAAGACCACCCGAACCAAGAAAGCGGCCGCCAAGAAAACGACCGCCAAAAAAGCAGTCAAGAAAAAGACGGATCGACCGGCCAAGACAAAACGGATTGTCAAGAAGAAGCCACGTTAGCGCCGCGCCCGAGCGCCAGCAACGGATAGAATAACAGCTCGCCAGCAGCGGATAAAATAACGGCGGAACCACGGTCGCGAACAGGCAACGGGAGCGGGATCCGCCCGCCCCTGTCGCAACGTGCCTGGCGTTTGCAGCGCAACACGGGCGTCGGTGTTTCCGATTCGGAACAATGCTTCGGTGTGGAGAATGCCATGAAGCTGATTATCTCCCTCGCGACGGCCGGGATCGCGCTGTGCGGCATGTTCTCGCTTGCCTGCGGCGAGGAGTTGGCCAAGGCGACTGGCCGGGCAATGGAACTCGACTCGCCCCTGGAGAGATTGGAACCCGTCGAGCAGCAGTCCGAAGCAGCACGGCATCGTATGCGGGCGTTGGCTCTTTACTCGGCCGGTCGGATGCTGGAGCGGAAAGGTGATTTCTCCGCAGCCCTGGGCCGTTATCAGCGGAGCGTCCGTTACGACGGCGGTCGCAGCGAGACGTTTGCCCGCATCGTCACACTTTCTCGCAGCCTCAATCGTCACGAGGAAACTGCCCGTTACGCCTACCTGATGGCGCGAAACTCTCCCGTCGAGCCAATCTACCTGCTGCTGGCGTCGATCTACTTAAAGCAAACGGAACAGTTCGACGAAGCGCTCTCGCTATACGAACGGGCGCTGCGGCAACCCGACGCTCCCCAGAAAACGGCCGCTTGGGTGGAGCTGCACAAAACGGCCGGCGAGTTCTATCTGCGACAGCAGCGCTACCCGGAGGCCGCGGCGGCTTTGGCGCATGTTGAGCAAGCCCTGAATACACCGGACGACTATCAACTGAACGGCGACGCGCTAAAGCTGGTGCTGGGGAACGAGGCGGCCCTGTACCGACTGTTCGGCGAGGCCTACTTGCTGGCGGATCAACCGGTTAAGGCGGTCGCCGCTTTCGAGCAAGCGGATCAGGCCGCGCCCGGCGAGGGGCTGTTGCTGTACCAATTGGCGCGGGTCGATCGGCGGATTGGCGAGATCGGCAAGGCGGTCGCCAAGATCGAGAAATACATGGCCGGCAAGTACGATTCGCTAGGGTTGGCGCCGTATCAATTCCTAGAAAAGACGCTTGCCGAGGCGAACCGATCGGACGAACTGGTTCCGCGACTGCGAGCCGCTTTCGGGCGCGACGCCGGCAACCATCGCCTGGCATACTTCTTGGGCGAGAAACTGCGCCAACAGGGGCAACTCCAAGACGCCCGCACGATACTTGAACAGGCCAACGCGGAGGAACCGACGGCGAACGCCTATCTCAGCCTGTCGCAAATCTATCGCGCCGAGCGCGACTCCCCCGCCCTGCTCCACCTGTTGGCCGACGCCGCCGGACGAACCGGCAGCCTCGGTATGCTCGAGGATGAACTGGCGGCGATCGCCGCGGACGATAAGCTTGTCGCATCGCTGCTGGAATTGGCGAATCGGCGCGAGAACAAGCAAAAGCTCTCCCCCAAGCAAGCAGAACCAGCGGCGCCGGCCGAAGAGGAGAATCCGTTTCAGATCGTCGCCGACGCCGAGCAGCAGGACCGGCGAGCGTTCGGAGTGCCGTTGGCGGCGGGTTTGCTCGCCGCGGAGTCGCAAAAATACGACGAGGCGGAGTCGTTTTTTACGGAGGCGGCGACCGCCGAGCCTGAACGTCGCGAACAAGTGTTGCTGAGCTGGGGGCTGACGCTGCTGATTGACGGCCAACACGCCCGCGCCGCCGAGGTGTTCCGCAAAGGGACGCTGGCCCCCACGCCGCCGCTGGCGCGGCCGACATTTTATTTCTACCTGTCCGGCTCGCTGGCGGCGTTAGAAAGCTACGACGAAGCGCTCGACGCCGTCCAGCAGGCCATGCAACTTCGTGGCAAGTCGCCAGAATATCTGGGTCGGATCGGCTGGGTATTGTATCGCGGCGGCAAGTTGCCGGAATCGGCAGCGGCGTACCGCGAATTGATCGAAGAGTACCAAGACGAATTCTACGCCGGCGAAGTCCGCCAGGCGGTTCGCGACGCCCGGCTGACGCTGGCCAGTGTTTACATGCGGCAGAACGAATCGGCGGCGGCGATCGAAATGCTCGAGCAGGTGCTCGACGAGTTTCCCGATCACGTCGGTGCCAAGAACGACCTAGGGTATATCTGGGCCGACAACCACATGAACCTCGAAATGGCACTGACGTTGATTCAAGACGCCGTGACGGCGGACCCGGACAACGCCGCCTATCAGGATAGTCTCGGATGGGCGCTCCATCGGCTTGGCCGGCACGCCGAGGCGTTGCCGCCGTTGCAAAAGGCCGCCGCCGGGGATGAACCGGACGGCGTCATCCTCGACCACCTCGGAGACGTGCTGATTGCACTCGATCGACCGGCCGAGGCGCTCGACGCCTGGCGGCGTGCG
>JBBDLY010000343.1:0-3266 GCA_040878585.1 Pirellulales bacterium | reverse complement strand
CATTCAAACTCATTCACCAGCCAGACAAGCTGGCAGGGGTCTCGATTTGTGGGTATTGGCAAGGCGGGAACGCCCGACCTACTATGCCGCCACGCTAGGCGTTATCATGCATGGTTTATCGTGGTCCGCGAACGTTCTCTCGGGTTCGCGCCTCTTATTGGATCCAACGGTACCATCATGAAGACCGACGAACTTCGCCAACTTTATCTCGACTTTTACGTATCCAAGGGGCATACGCTCTGCGCCAGCGACGTGCTGGTGCCAACCTGGGACGCCTCGGTGCTGTTCACCCCCGCCGGCATGAATCCGTTCAAGGATCATTTTCTCGGCAAGGTGAAGTTGGAGTTCACCCGCGCGACAAGTTGCCAAAAGTGCTTGCGAACCGGCGATATCGAGAACGTCGGCCGCACGGCGTACCACCATACCTTCTTCGAGATGCTGGGCAACTTCAGCTTCGGCGACTACTTCAAGCGCGAGGCAATCAACTGGGCCTGGGAGTTTTTGACCGACAAGAAGTGGCTGGGGCTTGATGCCGACCGCTTGTCGGTCACCGTCTACAAGGACGACGACGAAGCGGCCAAGATCTGGGCAACCGACGTTAAGCTGCCGCAGTCGCGAATCCAACGGATGGACGAGGATGAAAACTTCTGGCCGGCCAGTGCGCCCAGCCAAGGCCCCGACGGCGTCTGCGGACCTTGCAGCGAAATCTACTACCATCCGCCGGGGGGCCAGGAAGTGGAGATCTGGAACCTGGTGTTCACGCAGTTCAACCGGGTGGGCGATCCGCCGGACAATCTGCGTCCGCTGCCGAGCAAGAATATCGACACCGGCATGGGGCTGGAGCGGACCGCCGCCACACTGCAAGGGGTCGACACCAATTACCACATCGACATCCTCAAGCCGATCGTGCTGGCCGCCGCTGAAATCTGCGGACGCGAGTACGATCCCAAAAGCGAGGACGGCCGCCGACTGCGCCGCATTACCGATCACGTGCGGGCCTGTACCTTCGCCATTCACGAGAACGTTTATCCGGGGGCGAACAAGGAGAAGTACGTCGTCAAGCGGCTGTTGCGGCGCGCCGTGCTCGACGGGCATCAGATGGGACTCCGCGATCCATTCCTGCACCAGCTCGTGCCGGCGGTGGTGGCGGCGATGCGCACGCCGTATCCGGAACTGAGCGAAACGGCCGCCCGCGTGGCCGAGGGAATCAAAAACGAAGAGGCCAACTTCTTCGGCACCATCGACGATGGGCTGGCGCGAATCGGCAAGATATTCAAGCAGATGGAAAGCAACAGCCGGCTGGTGGTCGACGGCGGCGATGCGGCCGAACTGTACACCACCTACGGCGTGCCGCCGGAGCTGTTCGCCAATCTGGCCGCCGAGAAGAACTTGGCCTTCGACTGGGACGGCTTCCGCCTGAGGATGGACGAGCATGGCGATATCTCGGGCGGCGGCCGAATGGCCCTGTTCGGCGACGACGCCGTCGAATCGCTCAAGAAGGCGCACAAGCATACCAAGTTTGTTGGCTACGAACGCACCGAGACCGCAGCCGAACTGCTCGGCATCGTCGCGCAGAACAGCCTCTGCGACGAACTCGACGAGATCGGCCACCAGCAGCCGGTGATCGTCGTGCTCGACGCTACCCCGTTCTATGCTGAGTCGGGGGGCCAGGTGGGAGACAGCGGCTGGATCGTCGGCGAGAAATTCAAGTTCGAGGTGACCGACACGCAGAAGAACGGCGATCTGGTGCTACATTTTGGCCACTTGCGCGAAGGGCACATGACCGCCGGCGACGGCGTCACGGCCACCGTCGACGCCGACCGCCGCGACGCCATCCGCCGGGCGCACAGCGCCACGCACATCCTGCACCATGCCTTGCAGAAGAATCTCGGCGCGCACGCCCAGCAGCAAGGCTCCAAGGTGGAACGCGACCTACTGCGGTTCGACTTCACCAACCAGGGCGCCGTGCCGCAAGAGACGCTCGAAAAAATCGAAGCCGAAGTCCGCGGGCGAATCAGCGTCGGCGACGCGATCACGGCGGAGGTCGTTCCCCTGGCCGACGCCCGCCAGGCCGGCGCGATGATGCTGTTCGGCGAGAAGTATCCCGATCCGGTGCGAATGATTTCGATGGGCGACTTCAGCAAGGAACTGTGCGGCGGCACGCACCTGCCGAACACCAAGGACGTCGGTCAGTTCGAGGTGATCTCCGAAGAGAGCGTCTCGGCCGGCACGCGGCGGATCGTCGCTCTGACCGGCACGCTCGCCAAGGAACATGCCGACAAGACGGAGTTCGTACTCAGCGAGGTCGCGGCGCTGCTGAAGGTCGAGCCGACGCAAGTACCGGCCGCGATCGACGCGCTCAGCCGCTACGCGCGGGCGTTGAAGAAAGAAGTCAACACGGGCGAAGCGGCGGGCGACTCACCCCGGCTACAGGACGCCGCCCACGACCATCGCGCCCACAAGCTGTTGCTGCGGGAGACCGCCGCCGCGCTGAAGGTGTCGCCGTTCGACGTGCCGGAGCGGATCGAGTCGCTGGTCGCCGAGATCGAGCATCTGGGCGCCCAACTTGCCCAGCGCCGCGCCAGCGACGGCGTCACACCGGAAAGCCTGCTGGCAGCAGCCGAGGAGATCGACGGCGTGCGGGTGGTGGTGGCCGAGGCGGTCGGCAGCAATCCGAACATGATGCGGCAGATGATCGACCGGCTTCGCAAGGAGGCCAGCCCGGTGGCGGTGTTCCTCGGCTGCGGCCAAGGTGAAGACAAGGTGATGCTGGTAGCGGGCGTCAGCCGCGATCTGGAGGAGCGCGGCGTCGACAGCGGCCGCTGGGTCCGCGAGTCGGCCGCGATTGTCGGCGGCAGCGGCGGCGGCAAACCGTCGCTGGCGCAAGCCGGCGGCAAGCATCCCGAAAAACTACCCGAGGCGCTTGCCCAGGCTCGCGAGACCATCCGGGCAATGCTAGCTCGGTAGTGATCGAACGGCGAGGGCCATCGTCAGTAGTTCCAGTTTTCGACGGAGGACGACGAAGGACATAGCTGATTGATGGCACATCGCTAGCTATCAGCTATCAGCTATCAGCAAGGAAAAACGCGGTTCCTGGTTGCTGACGGCTGATAGCTGACAGCTTGCGTCGCCACCATTGAAGTTGTCAAGTTGTTCGCAACATAGAAATTGGAACTACTGATCGTGGCAATAAGTACGGTGTCGATGCAGGCGCCTTGGTCGTCGCCGCAACCGTGACACGAGTGCGCCGTTGCACTCGTGCGAAT
>JBBDLY010000342.1:1780-3284 GCA_040878585.1 Pirellulales bacterium | reverse complement strand
CAATCTGAAATCCGAAATCAGAAATCCTAAGGCCTCAAGTACCCCACCGCCGAATCAGCGACTGCTGCAAACCCAATTGGTCGCAAATTCGCGCCACGATAAAGTCGACCAGATCCTGGATCTTGCTTACCCCATGATAAAAGCCGGGCGACGCCGGCAGTACAACGATGCCCGCTTCACTGGCCCGCTTCATGCAGTCGAGTTGAATGGTCGACAGCGGCGTCTCGCGCGGCACCACTACCAAGCTCCGGCGCTCCTTGAGGTGACACATCGCCGCGCGATGGATCAAGTTCTGCGAGAGTGAATTAACCACCGCTCCCAGCGACCCCCCCGAGCAAGGGCAAATGACCATGCCGTCCGTCAAGAACGACCCACTGGCAATCGGCGACATCATGTCTTTGTAGTGGTGGTAAACGATTTCGCCCGGCTCCCCCTTTTCAAAGGCCAGCACGCTGCTGTCGGAGGAGGAAATGCCCGTGATGTCGCGAAGTGAGTTCAATTTGCTATCGCCGATCTTGTGGGCGTCGCCCAGCAGCAGCGACTCGGTCTTGAAGTCGTCCAGGTCGATATTCAGTTCAAGCTCTTGCTTCAGCACCAGTCGCGCCGCCGGCGAGATCGTCAGATGGACGTCGTGCCCCAATGCGGTGAGCACTTCCAGCAGACGCACGCCGTATATCGCTCCACTGGCGCCGGTCATGGCGACGACGATTCGTTTCTTCATTTCGTTCCTACGTAGAGCGTGGCGATGCCGAAAGTGAGCGGAAAAAACTGTGCTTCGGAAAGTCCGGCGGCGAGCATCCGCTCGGTAAGCTGCTCGTAGCTGGGAAATTCGCCGACGCTGTCCGGTAGATAATTGTAAGCGGACTGGCGGTTGCGTGCCAAAAGTTGCCCGATCCGGGGCAGTACATGCCGAAAATACCAGCCGTAGGCGGCCTTGATCGGCTGCCGGCGGGGCATCGAGAATTCCAGCACGACTACCTGTCCGCCGGGTGCGCATACCCGGGTCATCTCGCGCAGTCCGCGGTCGGTGTCTTGCACGTTCCGCAACCCAAAGGCCACGGAAACAATCTGAAAATGGTCGTCCGGAAAGGGCAACTGCTGGCTGTCCGCTTCGACAAAGGCTAATTCGCCGTTCAACCCGGCGCGGCGTTTTTTCTCATCGCCGATCACGAGCATCTCATGGCAAAAGTCGCTGCCGATCACACGAGAACGTCCGGCCGCTCGCTGGTAGGCCATCGCCAAATCACCGGTGCCGGTGCAGAGATCGAGAATCGGCCGTTCCCCATGGGGGGGCGCTTTGCGGACGGTGCGCCACCGCCAGTAGCGATCGACGTTCATCGACAGCAGGTGATTGAGGAAATCGTAATTGCCGGCGATCTCCCCAAACATCCGCCGAACGCGTTGAGACGATTTATCGACGTGCATGGCCTTTTGTAGCATGGGCCGCTGGCCCGTGCGTCTCGCAGTAGCGGAATTCGCCAGCATTCCGATGATTCATCGTTTG
>JBBDLY010000342.1:0-1719 GCA_040878585.1 Pirellulales bacterium | reverse complement strand
ATTCTGGCGAATTCCGCTACCCTAACCGAGTCGGAATTCTGGCGAAATTCCGCTACCCAGTGTAACCCGGCGTGCGGCCATAACGGTAGCCGGGCAGAGGAACCGCAATTTCGGCGTCACGTTAACGCGATTGTACCCTAACTCCCCACTCTGATGCAGCGGAGTACGGACTGGAGTCAATCGGCCTCGGAATACTGGGGGATTCGGTTACATTGTACGAATGCCTCGAAATCTGCACGTCCATTTTCTGCCCGCGCTCACCACGCCGGATGAACTCGCCGACGGGGTCGTGGTGGTCATCGACGTCCTGCGAGCATCGACCACCATCGCCACGGCATTGGCCGCCGGGGCGACAGGCGTAACGGCCTGCCTGGAGGTCGAAGAGGCCCGCCGCCGCGCGGAGGCGTTTTCGCGCGATGAGGTGCGGCTTGGCGGCGAGCGACAGTGCATAAAAATCGCCGGATTCGACCTGGGCAACTCGCCGGCGGAATACACGTCCGAAGCGGTCGGCGGAAAAACGGTGCTATTCACAACGACCAACGGCACCCGGGCGTTGCTGCACTGCCGGCTGGCCGCCGTTGTCTACGTGGCGGGGTTCGTCAATGCGGCGGCCACCGCCTCGGCCATTAAAATCCGAAAGCAGCGAGACATCCATCTGCTCTGTGCCGGCACCGAGGGACATATTTCCCGCGAGGACGTGCTATTCGCCGGCTGCCTGGTCGATCGACTGGCCGAAAGCGAACTCGAACGAAACGACTCGGCCGAACTGGCTCTGGCGGCCTGGCGGGCGTGCGATCAATCGAACCTCGCCGCCGAATTGCGGGTCAGTCGGGGAGGGAGAAACCTGCTCCGCAACGACATGGCGACCGACATCGCGCTAGCGGCGCGTCTCGATGCATTGGATGTGGTGGCCGAGTTCGAACCTGAATCTGGCACTATTCGACGGATGTAGACCCCGAGTGCCGATTGGCGTTAAACTGTTCCGTTTGGTTCCCACTCTCTCTTTCAGCGGCATGCATCATGGAAATGGAAAAGCTGGTTTCGCTCTGCAAACGGCGGGGCTTCATGTTTCAGTCCAGCGAAATCTACGGCGGCCTCAACGGCTTCTGGGACTACGGCCCGCTGGGCGTGGAACTGAAACGCAACGTCAAGGAAGCCTGGTGGCGGGACATGGTCACCGCCCATGACGATCTCGGCACGCTGCACGGCGCTCCTGGTCCCTACGAGATGACCGGGCTGGATTGCACAATCATCATGCACCCGCAGGTGTGGAAGTGCTCCGGCCATTACGACTTGTTCCACGACTACATGGTCGACTGCCGGCAGTCAAAGAAGCGCTATCGCTACGACCAGATCCGCGGCCGTTGGGTGGAAGCGAAGGGCCAACTCATATTCGTGACGACAATGGCCGAAGCCGAACATGAAGCAATCGAACTTGAACGCCGAGCAATGAAGCTTTTCAACTTGCGTTCGAAGAACAAAGACGACCTCCTATGGTGTTCTGAGATCATTTCGCTTGATGAAGCGATGAAACAGCCACCGGCTTCAGTTGATAAAGTTTATCAGAATATTGAAGATCCTGCTGATATTTTGACAGATCTTACTGGATCGGCGCTACCATTCGTGCTTGGTCCCGATGCCAAAGATCTCGGCACGCTGACTGAGCCGCGGGAATTCAACCTGATGTTCAAGACCTACGTCGGCGCGCTCTCCGGCGAG
>JBBDLY010000341.1:0-3302 GCA_040878585.1 Pirellulales bacterium | reverse complement strand
GGCAACCATCCGCCCGTTGGAGTTTTGACATGTCCCTACTTGTTCGTTGCGCCCTGTTTTCGCTCTGCGTATTACCCGCCGCGATCGGCAGCGCCCAAAACTGGCCTCAGTGGCGAGGGCCTGCCGGGGACGGCGTGGCGCCGGCCGCCGATATTCCGGTGGTGTGGAGCGAGCGTCGAACCATTGTCTGGCAGGCGCCGCTGCCCGCCTTTGGGGCCAGTACGCCGGTGATCTGGGGCGAGTCGATCTTTCTCACCGGCCAGGACGACACCGATCTGCTGCTCATCTGCCTCGACAAGGCGAGCGGGCGAGTCGAGTGGACCGAGCAAGTCGGCGTCGGCGTCACGGTCCGCGAGGCACCGAAGCGGAGCCGGCAGAAGTTTCACAACATCCACAACCTGGCCAGCCCCTCCTGCGTGACCGACGGCACGGTCGTCATTTGCCACTTTGGCAACGGCGACCTGGCCGCTTACGACTTTGCGGGCAAGCAGCAGTGGAAACGCAACTTGCAGGACGATCACGGGCAGTACACCATCTGGTGGGGCCACGCCAACAGCCCGGTGATCGACGGCAACCTGGTTATCAGCGCCTGCATGCAGGATTCGCTGGCCGATATCAGCGCCGAGCCGGCCAAAAGCTATCTGGTGGCCCACGACAAACGGAACGGCAATCAGCGGTGGATCGTCGAGCGCGACACCGGCGCCGCCGGCGAGGAAGGGGACAGCTACACCACGCCGATCTTCGCCGAAGTCCACGGCAGGCGGCAGATGATCGTGATGGGGGGCAACCAGCTCGACGGCTACGATCCGCAGACCGGCCGCCGGCTGTGGTTCCTACCGGGACTGGTCGGTGGACGCACGGTGACCGGGCCGGTGTTCTCCGACGGTTTCGTCTACGCCACCCGCGGCATGCGCGGCAAGATGATTGCGGTGAACCTGGAGGAGTCGCTGCCGCAGGATTATTGGAAAGCGGAGCAGCCGATTGAACTGTCGCATCGCGACATCGTGTGGGACTACTCGACCGGCACGCCCGACTCTTGCACGCCGGTGGTGTGGGAGCACTTGCTGTTCTTCGTGGCCGACGACGGCATCGCCCGTTGCGTGGACGCAAAGAACGGCAAGCTTTACTGGAAGGAACGGCTGGCGGGAGGCTACAAGGCGTCGCCGATCGCCGTCGACGGGCGGATTTATTTCCTGAATCTCAAGGGACTAACAACCGTGATCTCGGCCAGCACGCGGTTCAACAAGGTGGCCGAGAATCAACTCCCCGCCGAGACAGTGGCGTCGCCGGCGGTGTCGGGAGATCGAATCTTTATTCGCGGCGCTGAGGCTTTGTGGTGTGTTGGGGAGTGAGGCGGGGGGAATGCGGAATGCGGAATGCGGAACGGGCGGGCAAGCGACTAGAACATGAGTCTTTGCTTCCTGCGGCTTACGCCGCATTCCGCATTCCGCACTCCGCATTAGAATAATACGATCCCACTCATGCTACTCGGAGTTGCAAGACGTGAAAGTCGCCTGGCTTACCGACGTCCATCTCAACTTTCTGTTGGCTGCCGATACGGATCGCTTCCTGCGGCGGCTGCGGCAGGCGGAGCCGGAGGCTGTGTTTCTGACCGGCGATATCGCCGAGTCGCACAATGTGATCGATTATCTGGCCAAGTTCGACGCGGCGATGCCGTGCCCCACGTATTTCGTGCTGGGGAATCACGACTTCTATTACGGTTCGATCGCCGAGGTCCGCAGCAAGGTGACGGAGTTCTGCCGCGAACGGGAGAACCTCATTTACCTCACGGCCAACGACGTGATCGAATTGCCGGGCCGCGACGGCGAGCCGGTCGCCTTGCTCGGACACGACGGCTGGGCCGACGGACGAATCGGCGACTATGAGAAGTCGCTGGTGATGATGAACGATTACCAACTGATCGCCGAGTTGGTCAAGCTCGACAAGCGGAGCCGGCTGGAGGTGCTGCACCGCCTAGGGGACGAAGCGGGCGCCGAGATCGATCGCAAACTGCTGACCGCCTTGCGAGATTATCAAGAGGTGATCGTACTGACCCACGTGCCGCCGCTACGGGAAGCGTGCTGGTACGACGGCGAATTGTCCGACGACCAATGGGCGCCTCATTTCACCTGCAAGGCTGCCGGCCAGGCGCTGCTGGCGGCGGCCGGCGCCCATCGCGACCGCCAGATAACCGTCTACTGTGGCCACACCCACGGCCGCGGCGAATGCTACCCCCGGCCGAACCTCACGATCTTCACCGGCGCGGCCGAGTATGGCAAGCCAGAGATTGAAAGAGTGTGGGAGATGTAGCGGGCGGCTGGGCTGCGCAAAATCGAGGGATTAAGGAATCGACATTTAGAGCGTTTTTGTTCCGACAGGCAGTTCAGAATGACGAATGTCGAAATCCGAATGACGAAAGAAACCAGAATTTCGAATGAGAAACTTCGTCATTCGCATTACGTTAGCCGCCTGAAAGGATTGCCATCATTCGTCATTGGTGATTCGTCATTTCTTCGTCATTCGGATTTCGGCATTCGTCATTATTCCACTTCCGTCTCGCATCCGCTGGCAGTCAAGAAGTGGTAAATCAACATCGCCCTGCCAGCCTGCGGCTACAGTCCGAAGTCTCGAATGGTCAGCAGGCTCTCAAACGAGTAGCCGCGACTGGTGAAGGCTTCGGCGCCCCCTTCCAGCCGATCGATGATGGCCAGTACGCCTTGAATCTTCAGGCCGAATGCCTCGCAATGCTCGATGGCCTGCAGCGACGAGCCGCCGGTGGTCACCACGTCTTCGACGATCACGAGCGATTCGCCCGCGGCGACCGGGCCTTCGACCAGCCGGCCGGTGCCGTGCCCTTTAGCTTCCTTGCGCACGATCACGCCGCGCAGGGGGATGCCGCGGAGGCCGGCCGTGGTGATGATCGCCCCGGTGATTGGATCAGCGCCGATCGCCATCCCGCCGACGGCGTCGGGCAGGTTGTCGCGGAGCAATTCCAACATGCCCGCGCCGACCTGAACCGCGCCACGGCTGTCGAGCGTGAGTTGCCGGCAGTCGAGATAGTACTTGGCCTGCTTGCCGCTGGCCAAGGTGAAGTCGCCGAATTGCAACGCCCGCTCGCGGACCAATTCGATCAAAGCGGCCTTGTCGTACTGGAAATCCGCGTCCATGTCGCCTGTTCCTGTCGGTGATAAAAAATTCAGTAGTTCCAATTGCTAATGTTGCGAACAGCTTGACAGCTTCCATGGTCGCAACGCAAGCTGTCAGCGATCAGCCGTCAGCAACCAGGAACCGCGTTTTTCCTT
>JBBDLY010000340.1:0-3321 GCA_040878585.1 Pirellulales bacterium | reverse complement strand
AAGCGAGTGGGTCCGCGAGCGAATCAGCGTGCCGACCCACTCGCTTGCGCTTCGAGCTTGTATTGCTAGCGCTTCCGCCAGCCCGGCCCCCAGATGGCGAAAGCCAGCGCGAATCCGACGGCCATACCGGTGAAGAAAAGAACGACGCCGAGCGGGAACTCGGTCTCGGTGACGTGGGCTAGTAGGTCCATATGGGGTGCTCCTGTGCATGTAGAGGCGGGTTCTGGTCAATCAACCGTTCCTACATCTTTACTATCAAAGCGTGCGGACAGAAAGATGGGAGTCGGTAAAATGAGTACCGCCGCAAGAAAAAGCTGCGCTATGAGGGAATTTTCACTCGCTCAAATGCCTCCTACTAACAGTCGCCCATTCTTTGTTCGGCACGCGGGCACGCCGCTGGCGACGATCTTGGTACGCCCCTTCTCCCTCTTCACGCAGGAGACCCGTGATGATGCGCCCCATGCTATCGCTGACACTGATTAGCCTGATCCTTGCTACCGGTTGCGACTCGCGGCAGGCGGCCCGTGACGTTGCGGTGTCCGGCGAAGATTCCGCGGATAGCGCCGCCGCTCGAATGCCTATTTCGGAGTCGACGCCGCCACCACGGATGGGAATGGCGGGTGAGTTGATGCCGCTGGATCCCGAAGGCCGCGGCCCCGGCGAAGGGGGCGACCGGTACGATCGCATCGTCGAGAACCCCTTCTATCGCGTGCTCGAAGAGCCGTTGTCGACCTTCTCGATCGACGTCGACACGGCCAGCTACTCCAAGGTCCGCATGTTTCTCAACGAAGCCAACCAACTACCGCCCGCCGATGCCGTGCGGATCGAGGAGTTGATCAATTACTTCACCTACGACTATGAGCCGCCCGCGGACGAACATCCGTTTGCCGCCCATGTCGAGGTGGCGCAGTGTCCGTGGCGGAACCAGCACCAGCTTGTCCGCATCGGCATCAAGGGCAAAGAGATCGACCTGGACGAGCGGCCGAGTAGCAACCTGGTGTTTCTGCTCGACGTCTCCGGCTCGATGAATCAGCCCAACAAGCTGCCGCTGCTGAAGAGCGGCATGAAGATGCTGGTCGACCAGTTGGGCGAGAACGACAGCGTGGCGATCGTCGTTTACGCGAGCGCTTCCGGCTTGGTGCTCGACTCGACAAGCTGCGACAACAAGCAGGAGATTCTCGACGCCTTGTCACGCCTGCACGCCGGCGGCTCGACCAACGGCGGCGATGGCATCCGCCTGGCCTATCAGGTGGCCCTCGACAACTTCATCCCCGGCGGCATCAACCGTGTACTGCTCTGTACCGACGGCGACTTCAACGTCGGCACGACTAGCAGCGGCGACCTGGTGCGTCTGGCCGAGGAGAACGCCAACAGCAATATCTTCCTCTCGGTGCTCGCGTTCGGCATGGGGAACCATAACGACTCGATGCTCGAACAGATATCGAACAAGGGCAACGGCAACTACGCTTTCATCGACACGGAAAAGGAAGCCAAGAAGGTATTGGTCGAACAGATGAGCGGCACGCTGCTGACGATCGCCAAGGATGTGAAGATCCAGGTTGAGTTCAACCCCGCCGCCGTGCAGGCATACCGTTTGATCGGCTACGAGAATCGTATCCTCGAACATCAGGACTTCAGCGACGACACCAAGGACGCCGGCGAGATCGGCGCAGGGCATACCGTGACCGCATTGTACGAAGTGATCCCGGTCGGCGTCGAATCCGACGAGGTACTGCCACAGGTCGATCCGCTCAAGTACCAGCAGCCGCAGGCCCTCGACCCGGAAGCAGTCGGTGACGAATTATTGACACTCAAGCTCCGCTACAAGCAACCGGACGGCGCCGAGAGCACGTTGATGACGATTCCCGTGGCCAACAGCGACCAATCGATCGGCGCAGCCTCGCCGGATTTCAAGCAAGCGGCAGCGGTGGCCATGTTCGGCATGCTGCTGCGTGACTCGCAGCAAAAAGGGAACTCGACCTACGACGCCGTGCTGGAAATCGCCGGAGACGCCGGGCGGGACAGCGGGGACAGTTATCGGGAGGAGTTTTTGGAGATGGTGGAGCGAGCCAAGGAACTGGCGGAGTAAGCTCTAAGCTCCAAATCCTAAATCCTAAACAAGTTCCAATAACGAAAACTCCAATGATGCTGGGTCGTCATTACTTGGTGGCGATTGCTCCGAAGATGTGTTTGAGTTCGTTCGCTTCCTGTATGAGTCGGCGTCGCTCGGACTCTAGTTCTGCATTGTCCCCCGTATCCAGTAAACGTAGCCAGTAAGCTGACTCCTTCGCCTCCTTGCGGCACACGCGAATCCTGTACTTAAAGTCCTTCTGGCTATGAGCTTCGTTCGCCTCAATGTAGTTCGCGCCCACGGAACCGGATGATCTAACCAACTGCTTCACGTCTTCGATATTGCAAATCGTCCGTGGCAAAAGCTTCACAAACGCCCGACAGTCCCGCGCGAAAGCAAACGTCCGATCTTCCAAATCGTACCGCGGCGAGCCAGCCGTTTCGGACATTGGAACTTCCTTATTGGAACTTGTTTAGGATTTAGGATTTGGAGCTTAGGATTTAGGTCGTCAGCACGATCTTCCCCGCCAACTCCACCGCATGATGCACCGTCGCCTGTTCTTGCAGGCGGTGCGCCTCGGCTGCTTCACTTAGCTTCATCACCCGGTCGATGCGTGGTTTCAGTTTGCCCTCCTGCATCCAGCGGTTGATCCCCTCGCCGCAGGTCTGTTGTTCTTCGGCCGTGGCTTTGAACATTACGAAGCCGTACAGCCGGCAGCCTTTCACATAGAACGGGCCGACGGGAAACTCCGGTCGGGCGTCGCGGCCGGCCATCAGCACGAAGCGGCCCCGCTCGGCCAGCATCTCGGTGGCGGTGATGAAGTTCGGCTCGCGGATCGTCTCCCAGTAGACGTGTACGCCGTCGGGGACGAACGCCTTAACTCGTGCGACGACGTCTTCGGTCTTGTAGTTGATGGCCAGGTCCGCGCCGAGTTCGCGACATAGTGCGAGCTTTTCACCCGTGCCGCCGGTCGTGATCACCCGCGCGCCGATCGCCTTGGCCATCTGGACGACGGTGCTGCCGACGCCGCCGCTGCCGCCGTTGACAAACAGCGTCTCGCCCGCTTGAAGTTGGGCGTCGCGAACCAAGCCAAGATGCGCCGTGATGCCAACCAGCGCCCCGGCCGCGGCGTCTTCGTCGGCCACGCCTTCGGGCGTAGGGTAGAGCCAGCACTCGTCGACCGCCGCGTACTCGGCGAAGGTTCCCTGCCGGCCGAGCAACCCTTGGTTCGATCCCCACACTCGATCGCC
>JBBDLY010000339.1:0-3337 GCA_040878585.1 Pirellulales bacterium | reverse complement strand
ATGCGGGCAGATCAGCAAGCTTCCATCATGGACCAAAGCTGCCTCTGAGATATACTGTACAATTGTTGATAGCTCTACAATGCATGCTCGGCGGAGCGCGATCCAACCCTCCGCTTGCGGGGAACTCTGGTTTCAACTTTCCGCTCGGCGGATGGCTTAGGGGCTGTAAAAAAATCGGCATTCAACATCAGCCGAAGGGCGCTAGCCCCCGGTTAGCGCCAACAAAACGGCCGCTAGCGCGGTGCGGCTGATGTTGTGGCGACCCCGTATGTTGATTCTATATTTTCACGGCCTCTCAACTCAGCTCCACCCGCAGGCCGTCGTAGCCGAGCTCCATGCCCGGCGGCAGCGCTGCGTTGGTTGCTTCGTGTTCCAGATCGTGACAAATGTGTGTAAAGATGGTCCGCTTCGGTTGGAGCCGCCGCGCCACGTCGATCGCTTCGTCCAGGCTGAAATGGGTCGGATGCGGACTTAAGCGGAGAGCGTCGAGAATGAGCACGTCGAGTCCCTCCAGCAGCGGCCAACTCTCGGCCGGAATGCCGTTGGTGTCGGTACAGTAGGCAACGTTGCCGAAACGGAAGCCGAGTACCTCGAAGCGGCCGTGTTGCAGGCGAATTGGAATGACTCGAGCGCCAAGCACGGTAAACGCCGCCAGACCGATCGACTTGATCTGGAGGTTGGGCCGACTGCCGGCGTGCGTTTCGTCGTGCGTGAAGAAGGCATAGTCGAACGATTTGCGAATCCGCGACTCCACGTGCGGCTCGCAATAGATCGGCATGGGCGCATTATTATAAAATGGAAACAGCCGCAGGTCGTCCAGGCCGAACAGATGATCGGCGTGCTCGTGCGTGAACAGCGTGGCATGAATGCGCCCGATGTTCTCTCGCAGCAGTTGCGCCCGCAAGTCGGGCGGCGTATCGATCAGCAAGTTGCCTTCGGGCAGACCGACGACCAGGCCGCAGCGGGTGCGGTGATTCCTGGGATTGTTGCTACGACAAACGTCGCATGTGCAGCCGATGGCCGGCACGCCGACCGACGTGCCGGTGCCGAGAAACAGCAACTGTCCTACGACGTCGGCGAAGTGTGTGGTGGAATGGTCCATTTCGGCCGTTTTATAGGTGTTTTTTTGGCCAGGGCCGACAGGATTGCTCTTGGGCGACAGGGTCATTTCTGAGAAACTCGCCGCCCGCCGCCTGCCAATGTTTGCCGCTACCGTGCGAATAGCGCGATAGCTTGGCGGTGCGACGACGCCGACTCGGACGCAAGCAGTGCCGTTGACCCCTAATCGTTGTCGTTATAAACTTATTTCCTGGATAATCTTACGTACATTACCCCCGCTCGCCAAGCTGATGCTGCGCGTAGTTGGAAGATAGTCTTTTTAGCGAGTGTCTGCCCCACGGCAAGGTCATGGAAATTCTGGAACGCGTTTGGGAAATCGTTTCCGCCTTTTTTGGTGGAGTGTTGCGGGTGTTCGAGCGGACGCTGACGTCGGCGTTCGGCTCGTCGAATGCTCGCTATGTGAAGAAGTTACAGCCCAAGGTGGAAGCGATCAACGCCTTGGAGCCGAAGTACCAGGCGATGAGCGACGAGCAACTGCGCGATCAGACCGATGCATTTCGCAAGCGCCTGGCGGCCGGAGAGACGCTCGATGACATTCTGGTCGAGGCGTTCGCCCTCTGTCGCGAGGGGGGCAAGCGATTCCTCACCATGCGACACTACGACGTGCAATTAATTGGCGGCATGATCCTGCACAGCGGCGCCATTGCCGAAATGGTCACCGGCGAAGGCAAGACGCTGGTCGCCACCCTGCCGGCGTATCTCAATGCGTTGGAGGGCAAGGGCGTTCATGTGATCACGGTCAACGACTACCTGGCCCGTCGCGACATGGAGTGGATGGGTCCGCTCTATCTCAATCTCGGCCTGACGGTGGGCGCGATCTATAGCGGCATGGAGCCGGACGAACGACAGAAGTCGTACGCCTGCGACATCACCTACGGCACGAACAACGAGTTCGGCTTCGATTACTTGCGCGACAACATGCGGACCGCCGCTCGGGGAGACGATCGTTTTCCCAAACACCACCAACAAGCGCAAGGCCGGCTGAACTATGCGATCATCGACGAAGTGGACAACATCCTGATCGACGAGGCCCGCACCCCGCTGATTATCTCCGGGCCGGCGCATGCCAATCTACGGCGCTATACCGAGGCGGACGCGATTGCGCGGCAGTTGAAGCGGGACGTCCACTTTGAAGTAAACGAAAAGGACCGCTCGGCCCACCTCACCGACGACGGCGTCCGCGAGGCGGAAAAGCTGGCCGGCGTGGAAAGCTTCTACACGGCCGGCAACATGGAGTGGCCCCACCTGCTGGACAACTCGTTGAAGGCGCATCACGTTTATAAGCGCGACGTCAACTACGTGATCAAGGACGGCGCGATTGTGATCGTCGACGAATTCACCGGCCGGCTGATGGAAGGCCGCCAGTGGAGCGACGGCTTGCACCAGGCGGTCGAGGCGAAGGAAGGCGTTCGCGTCAAGGAAGAGACGCAAACGTTGGCCACCATCACGCTGCAAAACTACTTCAAGCTCTACAATAAGCTTAGCGGCATGACCGGCACCGCCATGACCGAGGCGGGCGAGTTCTGGAAAATCTACAAGCTCGACGTGGTCGCCGTGCCGACCAACCGCGAAATGCAGCGGCGCGAGTATCCCGACGTCATCTATCGCACCGAGCAGGAGAAGTTCGAGGCTTTGGCGGACGAGATCGAGCAGATCAACCGCTGGGATACGGTGGAACTGGACGACGGCGAGCAATTAGTGGGAACCCTGGTCAAGGAGTCGGACGGCCTGATCGAGTTGCAGCCGCAAGGAACCAAGAAGACGCGATCGATCGAACGCGCCAAGGTGCGCCATCTGCAGAAGAAGGGACGTCCGATTCTGGTGGGCACCGTCTCGATCGAAAAGAGCGAGCGGCTGTCGCATCTGCTCAAGAAACGGGGCGTGGAGCACGAGGTGCTCAACGCCAAGCAGCATAAACGCGAGGCGGAGATCGTGGCCCAGGCAGGGCGGTTCGGCAGAGTGACCATCGCCACCAACATGGCCGGCCGTGGCACCGACATCGTTCTCGGCGGCAATCCCGAGACAATGGCCTGGGCCATCTTGCAGGACAAGTACCCCACGCGGCTCGACGTGCCCGACGAGGAGTGGGACGAGTTGGTCGACAAGATCAGCCTAGAACAAGACATGAAGGCGATGGGCAACCAGATCCGCGATCTGGGCGGCTTGCACATCATCGGCACCGAACGCCACGAGGCCCGCCGCATCGACTTGCAGTTGC
>JBBDLY010000338.1:0-3349 GCA_040878585.1 Pirellulales bacterium | reverse complement strand
TTTAACTCCTCGGCAGTTCATCCCACAGTGGGCGCCACCAGGGAAGTCGTGGGAAAAGCTGCCGTGCAACTTCCGCGGCGCGGGCCGAGGGGGCGGACAGCTTGTTTGCTTCCAGCAGCGCATCGGCATCGACCGTGCCGAGCAGCAACCCAGCGAATGCGCCGCTCTCGCCCGCCAGGCAACGCCGCAGCGGCTTGCCCGCCGTCAGGCTAGCCTTGCGCCGCGTCACTTCCAGGCGTAGCGGTCGCTTGTTGATACGTAGCGGCAGTTGCACCGGCAGCGGTAGTTCCGCCTTGCCGGCGCGATGTGCCAGTTCGTCGCGGATGTGGCGTAGCCAGCCTGCCGCGTCGGGCAACAGCATCCGGCCAGGCGTCTCGGCGCAGGCCGCGAACGAACCGGCCAATACGTGCCGAGGCGAACCGTGCAGCACCAGCCGGTGGAATCCTCGCTCGATGGCGTCGCGGGCCGAGCGACGCAGCAGCTCGACCGCCGCCTGTTCCTCGCCCGGCGCGGTAAGCAATTCGAGCAAATGCTCGCGGCGCGAGACGCAATAGCCCACCACCCGCTCGCGATCGTCCGCAGTCGAGCTGCGCAAGGCGACGAAGATATGATCGTAGCCACTCCGCTCGATCAGCCACCGCCAGTGCGCCTCGGTGCGAATCAGCGGACCGGCCGTGCCGCTCGTTGCCAGGTGGTAGATCTCGCACAACTCGTCGAGTTCCATCTGCCGCCAATTGCGGACCGTGACGTCGGCGCTCTTGGATTGTTGAACCGAAAGTCGCGAGAGGACGTCGCGGGGGCTGTCCTGCCATCGCGCCGCCAGCGCCCCCTCGGCCATCCAGGGCCGCGCGGCGGACGGCGGAATCGTACCATCGAACTCGACCAGCAGCGCGCGATCCACGCGGGCCAGATCAACCGCCGTGTCTATCAACCAGTCGTCCACTCCGTGGCGGCGGTATTCCGGCAACACCGCCAACCAGGCCAACCGACAGATGGGAACGGCCGCCCCCAGATACATGAGCGAGCGCCATTGCATCTGCACATGGCCCACGATCTGGCCAGCCCGTTTGACTAGCAGTCGATCGCTCGGCTCGTCGTGCGGATGCTCCAGTTGCAGGGCGAAATCCTCACTCGTCGGCCGTTGATGCACCGAGATCAACAACCGGCCGATCGCCTGGTGATCGCAAGGCGCGGCGTTGGCCAGCTTGAGCGCTTCTCCGCCAGACAACGCACGGCGCAGGGAGACGGCCCGGGTTGAATTGGCTTGCGGCGGTTTGTCGGCGGTTGCCGCCCTGAACGGCGTCGACTCGACGCCCGACTGCTGAAGACTGCTCGATGCCATGTTCTGAATCCCTTCGGCCGGTTGCCGGAGCAGTCCGCGGGCGTCATTGCTCGCGGTGGCCAAGCTCTTCGACTCAAAGCGTCGCACGCGACGCCGCCAAGTTGAATTGCCTTCAGACGACTACTCCGTTTTCGCCCAGTGCTGCGGAACCCTCGCGCTGATTATAGCGTAGCTAGCACGCATCGCGAAAGAACTCCGCCAATGTTTTTTCCGGATAGAGCACAAACGAGAAGTCGCGGGCGGCGAGCAATTCAGCGCGGCGGTTCGCGTGGCGCAAGGCCGCCAACTCGCCAGCGAGTTCCTCGCGCTGTGATTGAAGATGGGACGCGAGCGCTTCGTTTGCTGTCCGGATCTCATGATAGCGCCACTTCGCCAATTCGGGCGAGGGTATTTCGTCGATCCATCGCTGCTTTCGTGCGATCAAATCAGAGGCCGCCGATCGGTCCGCCGCCGCAACGTCGTCGAGAAACCATTCCGGATGATACTTCAGCGACCGCAGCCGGTGCTTGATCGCGCCGGCGGCCTTAGCCGGTGGGCGATCGAGTGGAATGGGCAACCGCTTCGTCGCCGAAGCGACGACGTAGTGCGGCGGTTCGAGCTGAAAGAATTGCTCGATCAGCAAGTCGGTGGCGCGATCGTACTTCGCCCCGCCGATACCGTGCAAGAATAAGTCGCCCAGCACCACGCGCGCGAACAAAGTTGTGGTCAACGCCCTCGTCTGCACGATGACGCCCTCGTCGATCATGCACTGGAACTGATCGACGGCGTCCGCCAATTCAGACAGCGCCCGACAGGTGAGCACGCGATAAAAATCGCCGCGATCGGTCAACTCGATCCGTCCGGGCGCGACCCGGACGTATAGCGGACGGCGTCGGGGGTCGGCCGCCGTCCACATCCACAACGGCATTTCGTACCACGCGTCCTGCCTAGCGAGAAGCGGCGCAGGGTGCGCCGCGCTGCGGACCTTGTGGACAAGACGGTAATGATCGATGGCGTCGTTGTAACAGGCATGCAGATACTCGGCGCGCGACAGCAGATGAACGGCAAACCAGGCAAAGACCCGAGTTTGCGAGAGCTTGCTTTGCGGCAATTCCCAGGTTTGGCCGCCCCAGTTGGCTTCCCAGGCGTGCCGGCCCTGCGACAAAGCAGCCGCCAGATTATCCGTGGCCCGTGCTCGGGCGAGAACCTGGCGCCAAAACGGCTGCACCATTGGTTGCTCGATGAACGGCGCAACCGCAGCCTGCACTCGGTCGGCGAAGGCGGCGAGCATTGGCCAGTCTTCGATTCGATATTCCCCCAGTGCAATCTCCGGTCGACGCGGCGCCAACTCGATCGCTTCCAATCGAGGCGCAGCAGGCGTCCCGCCGAGCGATCGAATCGACGTGTGCCGCGCCAAATCGCCGTCGATCACCAGATTGATCGGAATCGCGCCGTGGGCGCGGGCCAACTGGGAAAGTACGAAGTTTTTGACCCACACACCGGGATGGAACAACTCGGGCTGATGACCGGCAAGCAGCAAGGGGCGCGATTCCGGCGGCTGGTCGCCCAGCGGCGGCGTCACATCGCGATAGCTGCGTGTGTAGGCCGCGGCTGCCGAGACCAATTCTCCTCGGGCTTCGCGGCGCAGTTGACCGAGCGTTATCCCGCCGAGATCGCAATCGGCCGCCGCCGCTTGTCGCAATGCGTTGTCCCGCAATAGATCACCGACGGCGTCGGCCGGCGGCTCGATGAGCAGATCGCCATCGCCCGGCGGTGTCTTGACGCGTTCGAAACGGAGGGAGGGCGTCATCACGGCAGTCTGTTCGAACGGCGTCACCTCGAACAGTCTCCGCAGAAGGAGTCCCGCGCCGACTCGGCCCAGGCGTGTGTCCCGGTGAGCAGCGCGCCGGCCCCATTGGTGCCGGTCTCGCACTCCGCCTTGGCCACGCTGCGGTCGAGCACCAGATGGTAATACTCCAGCCGCGTCGCGCCGTCGTCGAGCGCGCCGCCGAAGCTCCGTTTTTCTTC
>JBBDLY010000337.1:0-3357 GCA_040878585.1 Pirellulales bacterium | reverse complement strand
GCTGATTGATGGCACATCGTTAGCTGTCAGCGATCAGCTATCAGCTATCAGCAAGAAAAATCGCCGTTCCTGGTTGCTGACGGCTGATCGCTGACAGCTTGCGTCGCCACCATTGAGGTTGTCAAGTTGTTCACAACATCGAAATTGGAACTACTGACTGTACCGGAAGGATTGCCATGGGCGCGCTATTTCTCACTGAGCAGGACGTATCAGAACTGCTCGATATCCGCTCGACCATCAAGGTGGTCGACGCCGCGTTTCGGCAGTGGGCGGACGGCAAGCTCGAGAATGTTCCGCGCCGCCGTGCGCAATCAACGGGGTTCGTCTTGCATTCGATGTCGGCCGCGGCCGAGTATCTGTCCTTGGCATGCTGGAAGCAGTACGCCACCACCCGCGCCGGCGCCCGGTTTCATGTGGGCCTGTACGACACGACCAACGGTAATCTGGCGGCGTTGATCGAGGCCAATCGGCTGGGGCAACTGCGGACCGGCGCGGCGACCGCCGTCGCGGTCGGTTACATGGCCGCGCAGGAAACGAGCGAGATGGGACTGTTCGGCGCCGGCTATCAAGCCGAATCGCAACTGGAGGCTGTCGCCGCGGTGCTGCCGTTGAAGCGTGTGTTCGTATACAGTCGCGACGCCAACCGCCGCGAGGCGTTCGCCGAGCGAATGGCCGCCCGGTTGAATCTGGAAATCGAGCCGGTCGATCGGCCGCAATTGGCCGCGGAAGAAGTCCCGCTGGTCGTTACCGCCACCAGCAGCCGAGAACCGGTGTTCTCCGGCGAATGGCTCGACGAGAACGCACTGGTCTGCGCCGTTGGCTCGAATTGGCTGCACAAGGCGGAGATCGATTCGGTCACGGTGCGCCGGGCCGACCATATTGTCTGCGACTCCATCGAAGCCTGCCAGCACGAAGCGGGCGACTTTGTGGAAGCGATCGAACGGGGCAACTTTTCTTGGGATCGGGCCGTGAATCTGGCCGACGTCGTGGCCGGCCGGGCGGTCGGCCGCAGCCACGCGCCGGGCATTCGCCTATTCAAGTCGGTCGGCCTGGCGATGGAAGATTTGGCCGCCGCCGCCGAAGTACTCAAGCGCGCCCACCTGGAAGGCCGCGGGACGGTGCTGCCGCTGTAGTGAAATACCAGTACGAAGCGCACGCATCGAGCCAATACCAGCACGCAGCGCCAGCAAGTACACGGCGGGGGAAGACGTGTTCCGCCGTGGACACGGTTTGGGGGAAAAGCGCGTACTCGTGCGCCGATGCACTCGCTCGCGCTTCGTGCTGGTATTGGTGCACTTGCTCTGCGATAATACCAGCACGCGGCGCAAGCAAGTACACGGCGGGGGAAGACGTGTTCCGCCGTCGACACCGTTTGGAGGGAAAGCGCGTACTCCTCCGCAGATGCACTCGCTCGCGCTTCGTGCTGGTATTGCACTTGCCGTATTTCATTTGTGATGACCGACGACTCCTTCAACACGGCCGAACCGCTGGCGTTCTTTATTACTTGGACTTGCTACGGAACGTGGCTGCCGGGCGACGATCGCGGCTGGCACGCCTTCGGTGGCGGCGGAACGCTGCCACCGAATGAACTGTTCCGCGAGGTCGCCGCGTCGCGGATGAAGGAAACGAAATTCTTGCTAGCGGCGGGCGATCGTGATGTTGTGGAAGCCACGATCCTGCGGCACTGCGAAGTGCGTGGATGGCAATTGCATGCCGTTCGCGCTCAATCGAATCATGTGCATGTCGTGGTCACAGCGACCGGCTACGCCCCCGAAACCGTGCGAGAGCAGTTCAAGGCATGGTGTACGCGGCATCTTAAACGCTGTCACGTGGGTCGCGAGCGATTCTGGACCGAAGGCGGTAGTGGCCGGTCACTCAATCGCGAGAGCGAACTGGAGGCGACCGTCTATTACGTGCTGGAAGCCCAAGACCGCAAGGGAAGGGACGAAGCGTAACACATGCACGAAGCAATACCAGCACGCAGCGCCAGCAAGTGCATCGGCGGGGGAAGACGTGTTCCGCCGTGGACACGGTTTGGGGGGAAATCGCGTCCTCTACCGCGGATGCACTCGCTTGCGCGTCGTGCTGGTATTGATGCACTTGCTCTCCGCGGCGCCGACAACCCTATAGGTTCTCGAACGCCCAACGATTAAACTTTTGTGACTGCAAGGTTTTCGCCAGCACGTTGGCCGGCCGGCGGCATTTCCCTACCCTCGTGATCGACTGAATCGCCTCTGGCGATGCACGGATGACACACGTTTCCGACGACAAGCTGGATGATGCGGCGCGATTGGCCGAGCTTGATGCAAACGAGCCGGGCCACGGCGTGGCCTCGGCGACGTATGCGTCGCTGTTGATTACCCAGATGCTCGGCGCGATCAACGACAACGTCTTCCGCTGGCTGGCGATCGGCATTGGCAAGGGCTTCGTCGATGAGATGGACCAGCCGTTCGCCTCCGACGCGCTAATGCTTTCGGCCGGGCTGGCGTGCTTCGTGCTGCCGTACCTGTTGTTTGCGGCGCCAGCCGGATATCTGGCGGACCGTTTCAGCAAGCGCGACGTGATCGTCTGCTGCAAGATGGCCGAGATCGTCATCATGCTGCTGGGCATCCTGGCCATCTGGATTGGCAATCTCTACTTGCTGTTTGGCATTGTGGCGCTGATGGGAACTCAGAGCGCGCTGTTTGGCCCGGCCAAATTGGGTTCGATTCCAGAGATGCTCAATTCGCGAAGCATTTCGCTGGCCAACGGCGTGCTGGGACTCACCACGGTGATTGCCACCGTGATCGGCGCAGCCGGCGGCAACCTGCTGCACGACTTTACGGCACCTCGGGGCGAGCAGAACCTATGGGCCGCGGTATGTGCGCTGATCGGCGTGGCCGTACTCGGCCTAGTGAGCAGCTTTGGCATCATGAAGTTGCCGGCGGCAAATCCGCTGATCAAGTTCCCCTGGAACGCCCCGCTGCAAACCTGGCGCGACATGATGATCATGTGCGAGGAACGGGCCATGTTGCGGGTGGCATTGGGCATCGCCTTCTTCTGGACGCTCGGCTCGCTCTGTCAGTTGAATATCGACCAGTTTGCCTTGGAAGGAATGCCCACCCTCCAAGAAACGGTCGAACAGACGCATATTATTCCGCTGCTGGTGGCCCTGATCGTTGGCGTTGGGCTGGGGAGTGTGCTGGCCGGCATCTGGTCGGGCGGGCATGTCGAATTGGGCATCCTGCCGCTAGGAGCATTCGGTATCGCCTTCAGCTCGATCATGCTGTTTACCGTCGACGGCTCGCTCGTCACTGAACAGATCACCGCCGCCGGCGAAGAATTCAAAGGGACCGACCAGCGGCTGTGGGCCTGCTT
>JBBDLY010000336.1:0-3359 GCA_040878585.1 Pirellulales bacterium | reverse complement strand
GCGACCGTCTTGCGCGGCCCCTTGCGGGTGCGGGCGTTGGTCCGCGTCCGCTGTCCGCGGACGGGCAAGCCGCGGCGATGCCGCAAGCCGCGATAGCAACCGATTTCCCGCAAGCGGGAAACGTTCTGCGCCACCTGGCGGCGCAACTGCCCCTCGCAGATGTAATCCTTGTCGAGCAGAGCCGCCAAGCGTGCGATCTCGTCTTCGTGCAGATCGCGGGCCCGCGTGTCCGGATTGACCCCCGCCTTGTGACACAACTCGCGCGCGGTTTTCGGTCCGACGCCATAGAGATACGTCAGTGATATAACCGCCTTGCGGTCGTTCGGTATGTCGACACCCAATAAACGCGGCATCTTGCAATAGCTCCTACCCGATTGAATGAACTCAGCGATCCGGTTGCCCGCACTAAAGCGGCGGCTAACCTTGGCGCTGCTTGTGGCGCGGATTGGTGCAAACGACGTACACCACCCCTCGGCGGCGGACGATTTTGCAGTTTTCGCAGATTCGCTTAACGCTGGCTCGAACTTTCATAACGGCAACTGGCCACCAATTCCTGGTTTAGGCAAAGAGATTGAGTATACGTCTGTCAAATAAGAAAAATCAACCCCCGACGAGCAAAATTTGCGCCCAAACCCGTAGGGCGGCCTTCCAGGCTGTTCGGAGGGCGGCCCTCCGAGGCCGCCCGCCGGGAACACTGCCATCGAGTGACTGCCCCTGGATAACTTGGCGGCGAACGGCCCCGCCAGGACGGCTTCGGGCACAGGGCAATTAGGGTCGCAACATATTGAATGGGACAAAAAATGTTGAACAAGAGGGAACAGAGAAAACTAAGGAAAGGAGTCTCAGTTGTCTCCTTTCCCTCAGTTTACTCGAACAAAGTGATCCTTGTTACGCCCGACAAATAATGGCCGGATAGCGTGCTCCCTGCATTTTGTCCTGGTTTGGGTCGTGGTTTCAGCTTGCATCAACGCCTGACCATACGTAACCGTGCCTTCTTTGTAATTTCAATCGATTCTTCAGGCAACAGAGCGGATCAGAGCCAACAGAGTATGTATTTCTCTGTTTTCTTCGTTTCCTCCTGTTCCAACTGTCCTGGCAGACCCATAAAGCCCTGCCTCGGAAGGCCGTCTACCGCTCCTCTGCCGTTGCCGGCGCGGTCAAAATGCGGACGCCCGACTCGGTGATCGCCACGGTGTGTTCAAAATGAGCGCTCGGTTTGCCATCCGCGGTGACCATGGTCCATTGGTCGGACAGCGGCTTGACCGCCTTGCCGCCCATGTTGACCATTGGCTCGATGGCCAGCACCAACCCCGGCTCCAGCCGGAAATCGCCGTGCCTGCGAAGCTGCGGGCTGACAAAGTTGGGGACTTGCGGCAGCTCGTGCATTTCGCGGCCGATGCCGTGACCCACGAATGATTCGACCGTCGTTAATCCATTGGCCCGCACGAATGCGTCCATTTCGGCGGCCACTTGGCTCCACCACTGTTTCTTGCCCAGCAGGTCGATCGCCATGTCGAGCACTTCCTGCGTAACCTCCAGCAGCCGCCGCACCGCGGGAGCGACCTTGCCGACCGCCAGCGTCACCGCGCTGTCGCCGCACCAACCGCCAATTCGGCAGCCGGTGTCGATGCTGAGTATGTCTCCCTCGACCAACTGCCGATCATTGGGAACCCCATGCACCACCTCGTCGTTGAGTGACATGCAAGTAACGCCCGGAAAGGGAGGGCCCCCCTCGGTGGGATTTGGGTAATTCTTGAACAACGGCACCGCGTCCAGACGGCGAAAGTGTTCGGCAACCGCATCGTCGATTTCACGGGTGGTGACGCCGGGGGCGATCATCTCCATCGCCAACTCCAACGCTTGCCGCACGGCCAGGCCGGGGACGCGCATCCGCTGGATCTCGCGTTCGCTGCGAAGTGTCTGTGCGGGCACTACGGTTGTTCCCTCATGTTCAATCGTCCAATTCGGTGGCTTGCTGTGTTGCCGTCGCGGCTCGGATGGCGTCGACGATCCTCTTGATCTGGTTCGACACCTCGTCTTGCGGCTTATTGGCGTCGATGGTGAACAGCAGACCGCGTTGTTGATAATACTTGAGAATCGGTTCCGTCTTGCGACGGTAGATTTCGAAACGTTGATGAACGATCTCCGGCCGATCGTCGTCGCGCCCGCGATTGGTAAGCCGCTCGATTAACTGCTGCTCGTCGACTCGCATTTCGAGTACGGCGTCTAGTGGTTTGCCTCGTTCGAGGAGGAATTCATCCAACGCGCGGGCCTGTCCGGCCGTTCGTGGAAACCCGTCGAACAGTGCCCCATTGTCGCATTCCGGCCGTTCCAGCCGTTCTCCGACGATTTCCAACACGATCGCGTCGGGAACCAATTGTCCCTTGACGATGTACTGATGGGCCAATCGCCCCAGGCGTGTTCCGTCGTTGTAGGCCTGGCGGAGCATGTCTCCGGTCGACAAGTGCGGAATGCCGAGATAACCCAGCAACCATTTGCTTTGGGTTCCCTTTCCCGCGCCAGGTGGTCCAACAAACACGATCCGCATGGCGTCGCGCCGCTTTCTTCGCTCAACAACCCGCGCCGTGGGGATCCGTTCACTCCCCGCGCCGTGGCGACCGGGAAGTGGCGTCCGGGAACAGGATATCGCTAGGACTTGTCGAGCAGCCCAGGATAGTTTCGCATCACAAGATGACTATCGATTTTCTGCACCAGATCAAACGTTACACTCACGGCAATCAGCAACCCCGTGCCGCCATAGAAACTGGCCACGGAATACTCCACGTTCATGGTGGTGTAGACGATGGTGGGCACGATGGCCACCAGCGCGAGGAATCCGGCACCCACGTAGGTGATGCGGACCATCACGCGCTCCAGGTAGTCGGCCGTTCGTTTGCCCGGCCGGTAACCAGGAATGAACGAACCGAAGTTCTTGAGGTTGTCCGCCATTTCCTTGGGATTGAAGGTAATCGCCGTCCAGAAGTAGCAGAAGAAGTAGATCAGCGCAATATAGAGCAAATTGTAGGTAAACCCGCTGCCTCCCTGGAACATGTCCGAAAGGCTCTGAATGTATTGGTTCCCCATGAAGTTGTTGCTCAACGTCTGGAACAGCAGCATCGGAATCATCAACAGGCTGCTGGCGAAAATGATCGGCATCACGCCGGCCTGATTCACCCGCAACGGCAGGTAGTTGCGCTGCCCGCCAAACACGCGTCGTCCGCGGACGTGCTTGGCGCTTTGCATCGGAATGCGCCGCTGGCCCAAGGTGATATAAACCACCCCCACGATCACCGCGAAAAATAACGCCGCTAAGATAATCAAATCCTCGATGCCGAGTTTATTGCCACTGGGACTCAGCG
>JBBDLY010000335.1:0-3366 GCA_040878585.1 Pirellulales bacterium | reverse complement strand
TAGCGCGGTTCGGCTGATGTTGTGGTGGCGATCCCCTGCGTCGATTCAATTTTTTAACAGCCTCTCACGTCTCAAGCCTCACACCTCACGCCCCAAAAGCTTCTCTTGACGCGCCACCTCGTTTTCACGACAGTTCGCGGACGGCTACGAATCAGTCGCCAGCGATGCTTCTGTGATTACCGGCCTTGAGGTTAGTGGAACGTTGACCGACCAGCCTCAACATGTGCCGGTAATGCCAGCGGAAATCGTCGAGTGGCTCGCACCGCGGCCGGGCGACATTGTCTGCGACGGCACGCTCGGCGGTGGCGGACACACACGGCTGTTGGCCGCGGCGGTAGGCGACGGCGGCGACGTGATCGCCATGGACCGAGACCCCGCGGCGATTGCCGCAGCCGAGCAGAACTTACGAGGATTGCCAGTCAAGCTGGTGCAGGGAAACTACTGCGATTTGCCGGAGGTGCTCAAGCAACTGGAAATCGAAACCGTGCGGGCCATCCTGCTCGACCTGGGGCTTTCCAGCGATCAGTTGGCTGATCGCCGACGAGGCTTTAGTTTCGATAGCGAAGGCGACCTTGACTTGCGGTTCAATCCCGAAGAGGGCGAGCCGGCCTGGCGAATGCTCGAGCGACTGTCGCAAGAAGACCTGGCCAACGTGATTTATCAATACGGAGAAGAACGATACAGCCGACGGATCGCCCGCGAGGTTGTCAGCCGGCGACGCGAGAATCCGGTCCGCACGGCGAGCCAACTGGCCGAGGTTTGCCGCCGCTGCGTTCCGCGCAGCCGCGGAGGGCATACGATCGATCCCGCCACGAGAACGTTTCAAGCCATGCGAATCGCCGTGAACGAAGAACTGAAATGGGTGGAGGTCGCGCTGCGGCGACTGCCCGGCTGTTTAAATCGCGGGGGACGGATCGCGGTCATCAGCTTTCATTCACTAGAAGACCGCCTGGTAAAAAACGCCTTTCGCGACGACGAACGTCTGCGGGTGCTGACCAAAAAGCCCCTGACGCCGACGGAAGAGGAAGTAGCCGTCAACCCGCGCAGCCGCAGTGCGAAGCTGCGGGTGGCGGAACGCAATTAGACCGACGCCTCGGCTGAATCGGGGCGTCCTCAAGGAGAAGGAATGATCATGGGCAAGGAAACCAAAGTCGGGCTGGCGGTGATCACATTGTTGCTGGTCACGTTCTCGGTTCTGTTGGTCAAGCGACTGACCGGCAATGGCGACTTGCCGGCCGCGGAGATTCTAGCGGAGGCCGACGACCGGGTCGCCGGCTTCCAACTCCCGCAGGCCGCGAAGCTGACGCCGGCCGAAGCGAGCGAGCCGCCGCGATTGGCCCCCAACGAGGACGTTCCACCGACCAATTATGAATGGATGCAGGACGAAGATTCAGACGACGCGGTTAATGAACCTTCAGGCCGCCGCCTGTCGTTCATGCCGAAGGTCGAAACGACCGAACCGCCGGCGGCGGAACTGCTGGTGGTCGAGGCTGAACCTCTCGAGTCGGCATCCCCGGCCGTTGGCCCGCAAGGTGCGCTGCTAGAGTCAGCCAGCGCGACGTCCGACCCGATCGCCGACCGCTACGGCCCGCCGCGCGAATTGGAGCAACCACTGGATATTGCCGGAGAGGCGTTTCCGCGGATCGTCCCCTCCGAGGCACTCGTAGCGGAGCCGGAACGGGCAGGTTACATTCCGACCAATTACCAGCAAGCCGCAGCCAATACCGATGCCCAGGCCGACCTGGCGCCGCGTCGCGCAAGCGAACCGCGTTACTACGACGCCGCGGCCACAGCGCAAGACAATCCGCGAACTCCTGCTCCCGCGATGGATTACCAGACGAGGCCGCCGGCGATCGAGCGAAACGACGCCTGGCAATCGGCGGATCGCGTGGCTCAGCACTCAACCTACGAAGACGCTCCCCGCCGCCCTGCGGCGCAGCCGGTCGGGACGGGCGCCACGCGCGACAACAACAGGCAAGAGTACATCGTGCGGCCCAACGACAATATGTGGAAAATTTCCGAGCAGGTGTACAGCAGCGGCGCGTACTTCAAGGCGTTGATTCAGCATAACGCCCGCTGGCTGGAAAATCCGCAACAACTACGAATCGGCGATCGCGTGCGGACGCCTTCCGTGGCGGAACTGGCGGAGAAATACCCCGATCTTTGCCCCAAGGTGCGGCGGGCGGCGGGCGAGGGAAACCGAATCGCCACGGTGGGCGTCTCGCGGCAAGGCCCCACCCGCGAGTACCACGTGCGTGACAGTGACACGCTGTTCGACATCGCCCGCTTTGAGTTAGGCCAGGCGTCGCGCTGGGTGGAAATCTACGAGTTGAATCAGGACGTGCTGACCGAAGACTTCAACTACCTGCCGCCCGGCACCGTGCTGCGATTGCCCATGCGAGTCGCCCCCGCCGCAGAGGAACAACCCGACTCGCTCACCCGACAGCCGGACGGAACGATTCGACAGTAGCGAGGGACGAGGGGTCAGGTTTCAGGGGTCAGGGTTCAGGGTTCAGGGTTTGCTCAAACCTCAAGCCTCAAGTCTCCCGCCTCAAGCCTCCAGCCTCACCGCATCTTCCGTACCCTGGCGTGTTCTTGTAAACTGCCGCACATGAACAAGGCTGTCGCGAAGATCGATCGGATCATTTCCGGCGGGCAGACCGGGGCCGACCGGGCCGGGTTGGACGTGGCGATCGAGTTGAAACTGCAACATGGTGGATATTGCCCCGCGCGACGCCGCGCCGAGGACGGCGCCATCCCCTCGCACTACCAACTGATCGAACTGGCCAGCCGCGAATATGCCGAACGGACACAACGGAATGTTGTCGAATCCGATGCAACGCTGATTCTCTGCCGGGGCGAGCTACGGGGCGGCACGCGTCTCACGCGGCAATTCGCGCGGCGATATGCCAAGCCGCTGCTGGTCGTCGATCTGGCCGAAATCGATCCGGAAGCAGTCCAACGCGTCCACAATTGGCTGGCAGAGGCCGAAATCACCACTCTGAATGTAGCGGGGCCGCGCGAAAGCCAGAACCCTGGCATTTACGATCAATCGTGCCTGTTCCTGCGCGAAGTGTTTACCCGCTGTAGCTGAAAAGGGCGAAGCTCAATCGCTCGCGGACAAGCCGCGCAAGAACGCCCCGAGTTGCCGATAGTACTCGCGGGGCTGTGGGTCGTTGTGGCCTCCTCCCGCCACGAGAAAGAACTGTTTCTCCCCGGTCGCCGCCTCGTAGAGACGCCTGCCGAACTGGAACGGCACCACGGTGTCGGCGTCGCCGTGGCTAAAGAAGATCGGTCCCTGGTATTCGGCCAGCCGCTGTAGATTGTTCAGGCGCGAGCGCATTAATGCACGGACTGGCAGCCAGG
>JBBDLY010000334.1:0-3375 GCA_040878585.1 Pirellulales bacterium | reverse complement strand
CCCAACTCCTTATACATTCACGTGCTAGCACGCGAGGGATGCGAGTTACACCCAATTCAAACAACTACGTCGAACCGCCTGATGCGGAGTGCGGACCTCAGGTGGTGTGGAGAGGGTCACCGGCGACGGTGGCTGTTGCCCGATTCGGCGTCCTCGCTACTTGCCCTCGGGGATGAGCCCTTGTCCTACTAACAATTCGACGAGTCGCTCGAGAACCGGTGTGGGCAACCCGTCGATCTCAAACACCATCGTGTGGTACCAAGGATTCGGATGGGCAGTGTCGAAGTCGAAACGATACCGATACTGCTCTGGCCATTCCGACACTTGGTGAAGGGCATACACCATATCATCGCCCGCGTTGTCATGATTGTCACGGCCATACGCTTTTTCAACTACCCGTAGTGGCACACGGACAGACCGCCAGTTGGACGGTCGATCGTGAGAGCGCGCCATCATTGCATCTCCCTCGCCTAACGATAAGGATAAGTTGCCGGGGCCGCCTGCAAGACCTTCATGCCGCGCGAAACCAGGATGGCGGCCCCGGTCAGCTTCATCCGCTGGTTCGATGGCGATCTCGCGCGATAGCGTTGACGCCGGCTATTTGACGAGGTTCTCTTTGCCTCGATTATCGTAGCCCGGCCATCCGAATTCACCAGTCGTAGGATCGTCAACTCCCAACTCACAGCGTTCAGCCTTCGGCAAATCAGCGAAGACGCCCATATCGCGCGCCGCTAGCAGCATGACCACGAGGAACTTGCCTATGGTTTCCGTCAGTGCGGCGTCATCGCATTTCTTCGACTTTCCGTCCTGCTGTACCACGGTCACAGCTTCCTCTTCGCAAACAGCTTGGACTGCTGGAAGCCAGTCCTCCCGAGTCAGCTTTGCAAAGTCCGGGTGCGTGGGCGCGCCGTCGGGTTCGCTTCCAGGCTTAGTGTCAAAGTGAAGGTGCACCCACGGCGTCGATTCGCTGTCGCCCAGTGAAAAGATAAGGTCGATTCGCGAAATGGGCGGGTGCTTATTCGCGGTCGCTGCGGCTTTGTGTTTGGCGCCGTAATCCCGAGCCGCTTCGCTTAGCATCCCTTGCACGTCAGCCGCATCCTTTCGCAGATCGATTGTAACCATGAGCGAACTCCGCTGTTTTGCCATCGACTTCTTATTAGACACACAAAATGTACCTATGCGACCATCTTATCCACATTTTGTGGAGATAAGCAGTCACATGCAATAGCCGATGTGACTCCGCCGTCGATACCGCTGACGCACGTCTGCGACCCGCCAGCTTGCCTGGCTGGTGAAGGATTTGGCAAGCTAGCGGCATCTTGAGCCTGTCGCTATGTTCCGTGCTGGTTCGTCGGACAGGCCGGCGACTCGTTGCGGCTTGCTATCACTTCCGCTGAAACATCTCTTGTGCGCGCTAGCCAACTTCCTATAATCCCGCCCTGGCTATTTCGCGCCTCTAGCGACCGGCGGTCCGATGGGTTTTACCGATATTCACTGTCACCTGATTGCAGGCATCGACGACGGCGCCGATTCGGTCGAGGAATCGCTGGCGATGGCGCGGATGGCTGTCGACGACGGCGTTTCGACCATTATCTGCACGCCGCATCAACTGGGAGGCTTTCCAGCCAATCGGGGCGCCGATATCCGCCAGCATGTTTGCCAGTTGCAAGCCTTGCTGGCGCAAGAGAACATTCCCCTCAGTCTGCTGCCGGGCGCCGACGTGCGGATTGAAGACGACATGATCGCGCGGCTGCGGAGCGGCGACGTCGTTTCGCTCGGCGATCATCGACGGCACGTGCTGCTGGAATTGCCCCACGAAATGTACTTTCCGCTGGAACCGGTGCTCGAACAGCTTGTCTCGCTCGGCATGACGGGCATCTTTTCGCACCCCGAGCGCAACCAGGGAATCCTTCGCGATCCCAAATTGCTCGCGCCGCTGGTTCGATTCGGCTGCCTGATGCAAGTCACCGCCGGCAGCTTGCTCGGCACGTTTGGCGAGCGGAGCAAGATACTCGCCGAGTGGATGATCGAACACCGATTGGTCCACTTCATGGCCACCGACGCCCACGGCTGCAAGGCCCGCCGGCCGCTGCTGGCGCGGGCGCATCGCCGAGTGGCGGAACTGGCCGACGCCCGGACCGCCGATGCGTTGTGCATCCATAATCCAGGGACCGTCGCGGTCGGCGAGGAATTGGATTTCGTCCGCCCTGCTGCGGTCAAAACAGGCTTTTCACGTTGGTTCGGTCGAGGAGTCGCCGCGTGAGAGCAACGCCAATCACGACGATCCTGGGACTGCTGGCAACCGCCGCGGCCCTGCACCTGACCATGCTTGCCGCTGCGCCGGCGCTAGCTCAGACCTGGACCGACGAACGCTCCGCCGGGCCGGTGGTGATCCACGCAAACTTCGCGCTGGATGGTTACGACGGCCTGGTCAAGGAGATCGCCGCGCTGCAACACGATTTGGAAGCAACACTCAACGTGCCCGCCCCCCGCGAACCGATTCACATCTATCTGTTCTCCACCCGGGGCGCGTACACCAGCTATCTGCGGCGGTATTTCCCGAATGTTACGCCGCGACGAGCGATGTTCATCAAGGGGCGCGGACCCGGCATGGTGTTTGCGTACGTCAGCGACGAACTGGCAACCGACGTGCGGCACGAGGCCACGCACGCCCTGTTGCACGCTGCGCTGCCGATGGTTCCGCTGTGGCTGGACGAGGGCTTGGCGGAGTATTTCGAGGTACCCCGCGCGCGGCGCGTCGGCGGCAATCCGCATCAGAAGAGAACCAAGTGGGCCGCTCGCTTTGGTTCGGCGCCATCGATCGAACGGCTCGAAGCGCTGCAATCGCTGGAGGAGATGAACGCCGGCGACTATCGCCAAAGCTGGGCCGTCGTGCATTTTATGCTGCACGGCTCCGACGCCGGCAAGCAGGAACTCGTCGCGTTTCTGGCCGACATCCGAGGTCATCAGGCGCCGGGCAAGCTGAGCGATCGTCTCCAGCAGCGAATTCCTAATTTGGAACAAGCATTGGCGGCACATCTGCGCAAGCTGGGGGAATGAGCGGCTGGCGAAGGCTGCGAGATAGGAAAGAACTTGAATATAGCGATAGAACCACGGGGCTGTGAAACAATCGGCATCAAACATCAGCCGGAGGGCGCTAGCCCCCGGTTAGCGCCGAAAAACCGGCCGCTAGCGCGGTGCGGCTGATGTTGCGGTTGCGATCTCCTGCATCGATTCAATTTTTCACAGCCTCTCAGTCGTCGTAAATTGGAAAAAGTACTCCAAAGGGCTAAATGTTTGCTTGCGGCGGGCCGATAACGAAGAAGGCCCGAAAACCAACCGGGCTGATGTTCTCTCTTGCGCTGGTCGTGGGAG
>JBBDLY010000333.1:0-3376 GCA_040878585.1 Pirellulales bacterium | reverse complement strand
GGGCTGAGTTCGAATCGGGAAACCATCATGGAGTCTCCGACCGCCGATCTCGGCCGCCCCGGTTGATTGGCAAGTGCGCCCCCTTTGATGATGCGATAGTCGGCCATTTGAAAACCGACAAAGCCCTTGGTCCGCTCGTCCCCGTCCAGCCAAAACGGCAGCGACGTGGTCCACTCCGCCACGTTCGACCGCACACCATAGATGCGCGGGGTCGCTTCGACCCAATCCGTGGCCGGCACACCGACCGGACCAATCGCCTCGGCAGCCTGTTGTTGGGGCGTATTGCCCGGCAATTGCTCCAGCCGTTTCAACTCCTCCATGCTTGGCAATCGCTTTCCGCTCGCCTCGGCAATGGCCACGGCGGCATCGTAGGTGCTGGCCAAAGCAAAGTCGTCCGGCCGCTCGATCCAGCGATTGTCGATCGGGACGCGACCGCTTCGTATCTTGCGAAACTGCCCGACGGTGAACTCCTCCGGATCGCACAAGAAGGCCGGCACCTGCCGCGTTTCCCTGGGCCGGCGAGGGTGCGACTGCCAAACCAACTCGATGGGACTAGCGGAAATGTGCGCCATGTCCTGCGACACTTCCTGTTCGGGAATGCGAATTGGCGGCAAGACCGTGTTGCCTTGCTCGTCGATCTGCCAGCGCAGATGTGGATAGGAGGCGGGCATTTGTCGGCCAGGTTCCGGCACGCGACGGAGCACCTCGTGAAATCGTCCGTCCGGCAGCACGGCCACCACCAAGTAGTCGCCCGGCGTCAGTTGCTTAGCGATCGGACTGGCGCCGACATGCAGCAATTTTTCAGGCTGCGGCTCGCCGGTCGACGCACTCAGCGGCACAAAGGTAACCTCCGCGCCGGTCGGTTCGGTGGTCAGCTTGACGGTTTGAACCCCCGTCAAGGCACGGTTCTCATTGGCCAACGAAAAGGCAAACCCGCAGGCCGCCAACAACAGCACCAACGACGCAGCGGCCAAGGCGACGGCCGGTCGCCGGCGCACTTTGCGCCAGGTCCGCTCGACAATCGTCGCCGGTCTGGCGTGAATCGGTTCGCCGCGGAGAAAGCGTTGCAGATCGTCGCCCAGATGGCGGGCGGTTGCGTAGCGCTGCCGCGGTTCCTTCTGCATCGCCCTGAGACAAATGGTTTCCAGATCGCGCGGTATCGCAGCGTGCAGCGTGCGGGGGGCGGGCGGTTCGTCGTGAACGACCGCGTGCAACATCGTGGCGGATTCGCCTTGGAACGGCGCTTGGCCGGTCAGCAGTTGATAAAGCACCGCACCCATGGCATAGACATCGGTGCGGTGATCCACCGCGGCCACGTCCCCCCGCGCTTGTTCCGGTGCCATGTACGCCGGCGTGCCAATGATCTCTCCGGCGATGGTCATCTGTCCGGAGTCGTCGGCCCATTTGGCAATGCCAAAGTCGGCGACGAACGGCTTGCCTTGGCGATCCATCAAGATGTTCGCCGGTTTCAGATCGCGGTGAACAATGCCGGCGTCGTGCGCCGCTTGCATCGCGTCGGCTACCGCCGCGCCGATGCGGGCCGCTTCGCGCGGCCCTAGGCGTTCCGTTCGGCACTGCTTGCCGAGATCGTCCCCTTCAATGAACTCCTCGACAATGAACACCGTGCCGGCGTGCTTGTCGATTTCGTACACCGGCACGATGTTTTCGTGCCGCAGGCAGGCCGCCGCCCGCGCTTCGCGGACGAACCGCTGCCGCTGCGACTCACTTGGCTGGAGATCGCGAAGCAGCTTCAGTGCCACATGGCGACAAAGCTGCGTATCCCACGCTTTCCACACCTCGCCGCTGCCGCCGGAACCAAGGCGCTCGACCAGGCGGAACTGAGCGAGGTATTCCTCGGGCGCGCGGACGATCAGCGAGCTGCAAGCATCATCATCGTCGAGCGTTCGCGTCGCCTCGTGGTCCTCGTCACTGGCCAGTTCCAACGCGCGGATTTCGTCGGAGAACTCAGGCAACTCGGTTAGATAGTCGCCCGGCCGCACCGTCTCGCCTTGGCGGCGGCGATATTCGATGTCCAACATCACCAGTTCCCGAAACAGTTGCCGCTGCTCGGAGGGCATGGTCTGTTGCAGAAACGAACTAAGCGTCGGCCGTTGCCCGCTGCGCCAGGAATCCTCAAAGGCGTCGCAGATGAGGTCGATCCGTTCGGCGACGGAGCGTGGAGTCTGGTCTCGGGGTTGATTCGAGGGTTTAACGATCACGAACAAGCTCCTCCGACCAGGCGGCGCGGATCAGCCGCAGTTTCCTGTTAACTGTCTTCGTCGTGACGTCCACCTGCCGGGCGATTTCGGCAATGGTGTGCCCCTCGATGCGCAGCGCGGCGATCCGTCGCGTGCGGTCGTCGCGCAGGCAGTTCATTAAGAACTGCAACTGCTCGCTCATGGCAACCAAATACTCCGGCGAGGGGCGGGGATCGACTAGCTCTTCAAAGGTGAATCGCGCCGTCCCGTGGCCTCCGGCATCAAAGCTGGAGATGTTGCGAACCATGCCATTGCCCCGCTTGGCGGCACTCTCGTGACGTACTTGATTGACCACCTTCTTACGCACGAACTCCAGCAAGATCCACCATACGTCGTCGCGATCCCGGACATCCTGCAACCGCCCCGCGACCGCCGCCCGGCATAAGCTGTGAAAGGCCATCTGCACGATGTCGTCCTCATCGACGATGCCCGGTGGATACTCTTTGAGTCGCTGCCGCGCACAGACGGCCAAATCGACGGCGTAACGGGACCACAACTGCCGAACGGCGTCGTGCTCGCCATGCTTGAGGCCGGCGATCCACTGGCTGACGGATGACGCGTCGGACATGATTAGGCCGTGGGGCGGACGTGTCGGAATCGAGCGATGCAACTGACGACCTCCCCATTCTAGCAGTCCTCCCGTTCGGTGTCCAACAGTCCACTCAAGAGGGACTTGGCAAAAAACTTGCATGAAGATCGGGATTTTATGTCCCTTTTTGTCGCCCGTTTACGGTTGTACTAGGGGGCGGAGTTTTTCTGCCTCGTAGCTAAAGGGGAGTAACAATGCATCACCAAATGGGCCTTGCCGTGGAATCTCGCGAGTCGCACGACGCCGAGTGGGACGTGAATGACCTGTGCCTGATCGAAGACGAGGAGCTTCTTGAACAGCGACAGGGTTATCCGGTCGTCTCGCTGTCGACCAACCGCATCCTATTCGTCGATCAGCAGCGTCGCGATCAACTCGTCCGCGACGGAATTCGCACCATTAAACTGCTTGATCGGTTGGAGTAGCAGCCGGCGAGCGTTTTCGGCGGCATGTAGTGACACGGCATGTTACAATTGAGGTAACACTTCAGCCGTCTGCAGCACGCATGGCACGGTCGGAACCAACCCTTCTC
>JBBDLY010000332.1:0-3418 GCA_040878585.1 Pirellulales bacterium | reverse complement strand
TGTTGACGGCGGTCCAAAACTGCGGCGCGGGGGTAGTGTCGCGGCGGTCGAATTTTGCAGCGCACAGACGTGCAGCCTGAGAGAATGGAAAGATGCTGGCGAGAGTCGCCATCTTCCCCAGACTCGCAGGGAGGCACAGGAGTGTACGCTGACATGGAGTTTTGGACCGAAGTTCGTCGCCGCGTGCTGACCGGCGAATTGAGCAAGCGCGCGGCTTGCCGCGAGTATGAGCTGAGCTGGCATACGCTGGCGAAGATTTTGGCGCACGAAGAGCCACCCGGCTATTGCCAACAGCAACCACGTGTGAAGCCAAAGCTGGCCGACTTTCTACCAGTCATCCATCAGATTCTCGAAGATGACCGCGATGCACCCAAGAAGCAGCGGCATACGGCCTGGCGGATTTTCGAGAGGCTTCGCGACGAGCATGGGTTCACCGGTGGCTACACGATCGTCAAAGACGCAGTTCGGGACTGGAAGCAAGGCCACCGGGAAGTGTTTCTGCCGCTCTCGCATCCACCGGGCGAAGCCCAGGTCGATTTCGGCGAAGCGACGATCAAGCTCGATGGCGTCGAGACGAAGGTTGCGCTGTTCGTGATGACGCTGCCGTACTCGGGGGCGATCTTCATTCAAGCCTTTCCACGTGAATGCACCGAGACTTTTCTGGAAGGGCATCGCCTGGCGTTCGAGTATCTCGGCGGCGTTCCCAAACGCATCAGCTACGACAACTCGGCGATCGCCGTGATCGAGGTCGGCAAGGGACGAGAACGCAAGCTGACCAAGGGATTTTTGCGGCTGCAGAGCTGCTATTTGTTCCAAGAACACTTCTGTCTGGTGCGACGCGCGAACGAGAAGGGACATGTCGAGCGACTGCTGGGGTCGGCGCGACGGAACTTCCTGGTGCCTGTACCGGAAGTCGTGTCGCTCGCCGTGCTCAATGAGACGCTCATCGAGCGTTGCCGCGCCAATCTGGCGCATCGGACTCGCGGCAAGTCGGGCACGAAGCAAGAGCTTCTGGCCGAAGACCGGGCCGCTTTTCTGCCGTTGCCGAAGCAACCGTTCGAGGCGCGACAGCTCGATGCGGCGTGCGCCGATTCGCAATCGCTCGTTCGTTTCGACACAAACAGTTACAGCGTTCCGGTGAAGTACGCGCATCGCAAGATCACGATCATCGCCACAGTCGAAGAAGTCCGCTTGGCATACCAAGACCGATTGATCGCCCGCCATCATCGCTGCTGGCAGAAGGAACAGTTCGTTTTCGAGCCGGTGCATTACTTGGCATTGCTCGAACGCAAGCCGGGCGGATTCGATCACGCTCGACCGCTGGAGAACTGGCAGTTGCCTGACTGCTTCGCACTGTTGCGTCGGCGATTGGAAGCGCAGCACGGCGGATCAGGAACGCGCGAGTTTATTCGCGTGTTGCGGCTGTTGGAAACATTTTCGCTCTCCCAGCTGACCGACGCGGTGAACTATGCCCTGGACATCGACGTGGTCGATCCCGACAGCATCCGAGTCATCGTCGAATACCGCAGCCAAGAGCCGGTCGAGCTGTTCTCACTCGACGGCCGGCCCGAGCTGGCGCGGGTGCGCGTCGAGACGACCGACGTCTCGGCCTACCAGGCCCTTCTGAAGGAGGACCGGTAACATGGCTACCCCAACCAAGAGCACCGTGCTGCTGAAGCATCATCTGAAGCAACTCAAGCTGCCGACGATGCACACCGAGTGTGAAAAAATCGCGGCTCGCGCCGCCAAAGATAATCTCGATCACCTGGCATTCCTCTTGCAGCTTTGCGAGTTGGAACTGATTGAACGCGAGCGGCGTGCCGCCGATCGACGCTTGAAAGCAGCCAAGTTCCCCTCGAACAAGACGCTCGACACGTTCGACTTCAAGGCCCGCCCGAGTGTAAACAAGCCTCTGGTGCTGCAACTCATCCAGGGCGATTATCTGGACCGTCGCGAGAATCTCTTGTTGGTTGGCCCCAGCGGCACGGGCAAGACGCACCTGACGTTGGCCCTGGGCATCGCGGCTTGTAGCCAGGGCAAAAAGGTTCGCTTCTGGCGCGTAACGGAACTAATAACGACGCTGCTCGAAGCCAAAGAGGAACGGCAGCTCTTGCGATTACGCGGCCAACTTGCCAAGCTGGATCTATTGATCCTGGATGAACTTGGCTACGTGCCGGCCAGCAAGGCGGGTGCCGAGTTGTTGTTCGACGTGATCGCCGGCGCTTATGAACGCAACAGCGTGATCGTGACAACGAACCTGCCGTTTGAAAACTGGACCGAGGTGCTCGGCAACGAACGGCTAACTGGCGCAGCATTGGACCGTCTGACGCATCGTTGCCACATCCTCGAAACCAAGGGCGAGAGTTACCGACTTCGCGAATCCAAACAGCGACAACGCGCCTCTCGCTAGAAACCGCCAACCGCGACACCAGATCGTTCCCACAGGAGTCCTAACAACCCAGCGCTGCATTTTTCGCCCGCCCCGCGCCGCAGTTTTGGACCGCCGTCAACAATTGGCGATTTTTTTGGCCCATCCCATTTCGTTCTACGAGATGATGAATATTTCAACGTTCTTGAGTCGCTCCCGGTTGGAGGAGCCTCTAGTATGTTCAAGGTTTCAGACAACGGGGTGGTCATGCCTGTTGACCGCATATTCTTTAACTTCAACCATTACCACAATGCAATCTATGTCGATACTGGCGGCGGTGCGCGGAGGATGAACGTCGATCAATATACGTTTGGCGTTGAAAAAACTTTCTTCGACGGGCTGACGTCGCTAGAGGTGCGGATTCCGTTTGCTTATACAGCGGATTCGCATCAGGAGGTCAGCGAATATCCCGGAATGGCGACAGAGTTCGGAAATATCATCCTTATTCCCAAGCTGCTACTGGTTTCCAATGGCAACACGAATGTCGCCGTAGGACTTGGCATTGGGCTGCCGACCTCTCGCGATACCGAGCTGGTCTTTTTTGGCGAGGGCAGCTTCATTGTTGAAAGCGAATCGGTTGTGCTCAGCCCGTTTCTCGGCTTCAACCATCGGCTATCCGACCGTTGGTGGTCCACTGGCTACCTACAGGCGTCGTTTGACTGCAACGGCAATTCTGTACTTGTCGATAACACGGTCGTCGGCGTCTACCAGGAGCAGGCTCTGCTGAGCCTCGACTTGGCGCTCAACTATGAACTGTACTTCAACACCTCCGCCCGCTATTTCCGTCGAGTCGTCCCGACTGTCGAACTGCACCTCACCACGAGCCTGCAAGATTCGGATGATGTCCATTTCGTTAGCAATCCATTGAATCGCTTCGACATCCTCAATCTGACAGCTGGTTTCCATATTGATGTCACCCGCCTTTCGCGGTTATCCGTGGCGGCGGTGGTCCCGCTGCGGCATGAGGAAGCGGACGGAGTGTTCGGTCTG
>JBBDLY010000331.1:2175-3420 GCA_040878585.1 Pirellulales bacterium | reverse complement strand
ATTACCAACCCCATGCTCCGCGTGACCGACGTCGCGGCGGTCGCCCAGCTTTGCCAAGATCGCGATGCTGTGTTGCTCGTCGACAATACCTTCGCCTCGCCGGCCGTTTGCCGGCCGTTGGAACTTGGCGCAACTTTGGTGATGGAAAGCGTTACCAAGATTATCAATGGACATAGCGACGTGATGCTGGGCATGCTCTGCGGCGGCGCGGCGCAGCCGTGGGAGCGGATTCGCCAGGTGGCGAGCACTTGGGGTTTCATGGCCAGCCCGTTCGATTGCTGGCTGGCTTCGCGCGGCCTGCAAACCTTGCAACTGCGGGCCGAGGCGGCCTGCCGCGGCGCGGCGGCCGTGGCGGAATTTCTGGCGGATCGCAACGAGATCGCGGCGGTCCACTACCCTGGGCTGTCGACGCACCCCGACCATCTGCTCGCCCGCCGGCAATTTGGCGCTCTGGGCGGCTCGATGGTGACGATCGAACTAGCCAGCGATCCGGCGGAAGCCGCCCGCGCGGCGACGGTCGAGCGGTTCATTCTGGCGGCGGCGGAGCAGGGGATCCCGTTTTGCCCTTCCTTGGGCGAAATCCAGACGACGCTCAGCCATCCGGCCTCGACCAGTCACCGAGGGCATACCGCAGCGGAACTGGAGCAACTCGGCATCCGCAGCACGACGATTCGGCTTTCGATCGGAATCGAGCCAGCCGATCAAGTGCGAGCGGCACTTGGCAAGGCATTAGCGGGGACTTGCAAATAGCAGCATGCAAATAGCAGGCCGCTAGACGGACGCCACTTACGTGCTATGCTACACTTGCGGGTTTTATTACTTGGCGCTAGGGAATCGGTCTCGCGCCGCGGCTCGCAAGCCACGTTGGGAGGACTGTATGTCGAATCAAAAGGAAGAGGCCCTGGAAGTCGAGGGGGTCGTCACGCAAGCTTTAGCAAACACGCGATTTCGCGTGGAGATCGACGGGGGGCACGAAGTGCTGGCCCACGTCGCCGGCAAGATGCGCAAGCACTTTATCCGTATCGTTCCCGGCGATAAAGTTCGCGTCGAACTGTCGCCTTACGACCTCACCAAGGGTCGCATCACCTACCGCGAACGCTAAAGCGGTTCCATTCTAGTGCTCTCTAATCGCTAGAAATTCGGGTTGAACTGCTGTAGCGGCACTCGCCTGTAGCGGAACTCGCCTAGAGTTCCGTTGCGCCGGAGTAAACCGTAGCTTCTCGGAATTCTGGTGAATTCCGCTAC
>JBBDLY010000331.1:0-2075 GCA_040878585.1 Pirellulales bacterium | reverse complement strand
CGGGGACCGTAACCTCCCAGCCGGCTAGCTGGTATAACACAGACACTCGGGCCGGTTTGCGGCCAGAGGCTCGCGGTGTTTGTATCTATCGACCTGCATTGAATCGAGGAGAATTGCTGTGAAGAAAACGTGGAAATCGTTACTAGCTGTGGCTGTTATGTTGTTCGGGGCGGGCGTTGGCTCCGCGCAAGACACACAAACCGTGGCCGTGGTCTCGGTCTCAGGCTACGACAACCTGCTGAAGAGCATCGCCACCATTGGCGAAAGCGCCGGCAAGCCGGGCTTGGACCGGATGATTGGTGCGTTCATCGATCTGGGCACCGGCGGCAAGGGGTTGGCCGGAGTCGATAAGACCAAACCGTGGGGCGTACAGGTCATCATGACCGAGCAAGGCCCCGCCGGCATTGGCTTCATTCCCGTAACCGACGTTAAGCAACTGCTGGCCGCCCTGTCCGCGCAGGCCGGCGAAGCCGAGGACGTCGGCGACGGCGTGTTCGCCCTGTCCGACGGACCGGCCCCCACCTTCGTCAAGGAGCAAGGGGGTTGGGCGTTCGTCGCGCAAACCAAGGAGCAATTGGCCACGCTGCCGGCCGACCCGATCCAGCTTCTCGACGGGCTGAACACCAAGTACGCCGTGGCCGCACGGGCCTACGTGCAAAACATTCCCGAGCCGATGCGCCAGATGGCCGTAGAGCAGATGCGGAGCGGCTTTGAGGGCGCGATGCAGCCGATCGAAGGCGAAAGCAAGGAAGATTACGAGTTGCGCAAGAACGCGGCCGAGCAGTCGCTGAAGCAACTGGAGCGCGTCGTCAACGAGACCGACACGGTCACCTTCGGCTGGGCGGTCGACAACGCCAACAAGCAGACCTATATCGACGTCGCGCTAACTGCCGTGCCGGGCACGATGTTGGCCAAGAGCATGGCGAACAAGGCGGGCGCTTCCGACTTCGCCGGGTTCATGATGGACGGCGCAGCCTTCGCGTTGCACATCAATGCCGAGGCCGAAACCACCGAAGCCGATAAGGCCCAGGTCGAGACCCAAATGGGTGCGCTCCGCGATCGCGTGTACGTCGAACTTGACAAGGACCGCTCCATCCCGGCGGAAGCCAAGGCGACCTTGAAGGAAGCGATCGGCGAGATTTTCGACGTCCTGACCGAGTCGCTCAAGAGCGGCAAGGCCGACGGCGGCGCAGTGGTATTGGGCGATCCCAAACTCAACGCAGTCGCTGGGGGCCGTGTGGCTGACGGCAAGGCGATTGAAGCCGCGCTGAAGAAGATCGGCAAAGTGGCCGCGGAAGATCCCGAGGCGCCGGAAATCAATTGGGACGCTGAAACCTACAAAGGGTTCACTTTCCATCATCTGAGCATGCCCGCTCCCGATGAAGACGCACGACGCCTGATGGGCGACAACCTGCAGATCGCCGCGGCGGCCAGCAACAACGGCGTTTATGTCGCCGCCGGCAGCGATGCGGTGGGAACGATCAAGAAAGTGATCGACGCCTCGGCAACCGCCGCCGGACAGGAAACGCCCCCGATGCAGATGATCGTCTCGCTGGGCGAGGTCATGAAGATCGCCTCGCAAGCGCAGCCCGACGACCAGAACGTGCAAATGATGTCCGCCATGCTAGCTCAAATGCAAGGGAGCGATCGGGTGCGGATTATTGCCAGTTCGATCGAGAACGGCGCCAACTACCGGCTCTCGGTCGACGAGGGCGTGATCAAGCTGATCGGTCAGGCGGCCGCCATGGCGGGCGGCGGTGGGGCAGGACAAGCGCCTCAGCAGTTCGGCCCCGGCGGATTCTAAGGCCGAATCCTTATCAAACTGCTTTTCACTAGCCGCGAGCGCTTTCGAGCGTTCGCGGCTTTTTACATAATTGTTTGATACACTTGCCAGCACCACCACATAGCCCAGCCAAAGGCGGCGAAGACGAGGATGGTTTCGACCGTCACCGCCAACGTCCAAAACACCTTCTCGACTCGGCTGAAGGCCGCGCTGCGCCACATCAACGGAAAGCCCAAAAACAACGCGGCGAACACCATGGTGGCGATAATAAACCACTTGGCGTCGGTAAACG
>JBBDLY010000330.1:1032-3425 GCA_040878585.1 Pirellulales bacterium | reverse complement strand
CAGAGTCAACGGAGCATGTATCTCTCCGTTTTCTTCGTTTCCTCCTGTTCCAACGGCCCTGGCAGACCCTTAAAGCCCTGGGACCATTGTCCCGTCCGCCCGTAGCGGAATTCGCCAGAATTTCGACGCCTCGAAATAAACGCCATGTCAGGGAACTCTTGGCGAGTTCCGCTACGATTTAATGCATGGTCGGGACAATGGTCCCAGCCTACTTCGGAGAAAATGCTAGCTCGTGCTGCATCATTGATCGCGAATAATTGCTGAAAACGGCCGCTTGTGAGCAGATCAGTGTGGGTGGGCGAGCTACGATTTGGTAGATTTCCGCCTCAATCTCAGGCGACCACCACGTACAGGAGCCACGCACCATGTGCGGCATCGTCGGTTATGTAGGCAATCGGACGGCAAGCGACTTTCTCATTGAAGGTTTGCGACGGCTTGAATATCGGGGCTACGACTCCTCCGGCATTGCCACGGCCACCGCGGCGGGCGAGCTGGGCGTGGTCAAAACCGCCGGTCGCATCGAGGATCTCGTCAGTCTGCTGGCGGAGCATCCGCTCGCCGGCGGCACCGGCATCGGGCACACCCGCTGGGCCACGCACGGCGCGGCGACCAACCTCAACGCCCATCCGCACCTTGGCCCCGGCGGCGAGGTGGCGATCGTCCACAACGGCGTGATCGAGAACTACCGCGCCATCCGCGACCGGCTCTGCAAGCAGGGACACCAGTTTGCCAGCGAAACCGACAGCGAGATCATCGCCCACTTGATCAGCGTCGAGCTGGATAAGCAGCCCGAGCGGAATGGTTCGATCCACGCCGGCGGCGACTATGGCCACCTGGTCGACGCGGTACGCAACGCCCTGGCTCAGTTGCGAGGCACCTATGGCACGCTGGTGCTGTTTCGCGACCATCCGGAAGTGATCATCGCCGCCCGGCTCGGCAGCCCGATGGTGGTCGGCGTGGGAGACGGCGAACACTTTATTGGCAGCGACGGCACGCCGATGGCGGGCCACACCGACCAGTTCGTGTATTTGAACGATCATGAGTTGGCCGTTATCACGGCCGACGACTTGTTGGTGTTGCATCGCGATCAAGGGCAGGTGCAGCACAATGTGCAGACGATCGATGTCGCCCGCAACGACGTCGAGTTGGAAGGCTTTCCGCACTACATGCTCAAAGAGATTTACGAGCAGCCGGAGACAGTCCGCGCGGCCATGCGGGGCCGCCTCGACCGGGACAATGCGACCGCCGTGTTTGGCGGGCTGAGGTCGATTCCGGTCAATCAGCTTCGTTCGGTCAACCGCATCGTCCTGACCGGCTGCGGCACCAGTTGGCACGCGGCGCTGGTGGGCGAGTATCTCATCGAGGAACTGGCCCGAGTGCCGGTCGAGGTGGAATACGCCAGCGAGCTGCGGTACCGCAATCCGCCGATGGACTACAAGACGCTGGTGTTCGCCATCACCCAAAGCGGCGAAACGGCCGATACGCTGGCGGCGCTGCGCGAGGTGAAACGCAAGGGGCATACGACGCTGTCGATCTGCAACGTCGTGGGGAGCACGATCGCCCAGGAGTCCGACGGCGGCATTTACCTGCACGCTGGGCCAGAGATCGGCGTGGCCTCGACCAAGGCGTTCACCTCGCAATGCACGATCTTGTCGATGCTGGCGCTCTATCTGGGGCGGTTGCATCACTTGAGTTTCGAGGCGGGCCTGCGAATCATCAAGGAACTGCAACAATTGCCCGACAAGGTGCAGCAAGCGCTCGACGCCGATCTGAAGATTCGCAAGATCGCCGAGAAATACGCCGAGTGCGACAACTTCCTCTACCTGGGCCGGCAGTACAACTTTCCCACCGCGCTGGAAGGCGCCTTGAAGCTCAAGGAGATCAGCTATATCCATGCCGAAGGCTATCCGGCCGCGGAGATGAAACATGGCCCGATTGCACTGGTCGATCAGTACACACCGAGCGTGTTTCTGATCCCCAGCGGGTTCATTCACGAGAAAGTGTTGTCGAACCTGGAGGAGATCAAGGCCCGCGGCGGCCCGGTGATCGCGGTCGTGGGGGAAAGCAACGCGGCGGCCGTGCAGATCGCCGACGACGTAATCACCGTGCCCGATGTGCCGGACTACCTGCAACCAATCGTGATGAGCGTGCCCCTGCAATTGCTCAGCTACCACATCGCGTTGCTACGCGGCTGCGACGTCGACAAACCGCGCAATCTGGCAAAGAGCGTGACGGTGGAGTAGGGGGTCGGATGCGGAATGCGGAATGGGGCGCAGCTCAAATGTCGGGTGCCATGCCCACGCGGAGTTTACGGAGCATGGGCATGTGGTGTGCTGACGCGGCATGCGCTCCCGCCGACGCTGGCAGCGTCGGCCACGTGGCGGACGCTGCCA
>JBBDLY010000330.1:0-1022 GCA_040878585.1 Pirellulales bacterium | reverse complement strand
TCCGCAGGGTGGAGTGACCGATGGGATTCGGCTAGAATAACGTCATATGCAGCATTGCCAGCGGAGGAATCACGATGAACGCCAAACTCATTGAAGCTACCGTCGGTAAGGAATCAGAGAGAGCACGACTCATGCAGGTCGTCGAGCTGCTGCCTGAGTTGAAATCGATCGCGGGTGAGTTCTTTGAGGTGGAATCAGTCGAGTTCGAATCCGACCCGGAAGTCGATTTCAACTACTTCGATATCTGCGTGAAGGCCAGTGGCGATGTAAAAGACATCTGCAAACGCAGACAGCAGTTCCACCGTCGCACGGATGATATTCTCGGCGACAACGCCGACTTGGTCCGTTTGCTGATCCAGGTCGTATGAATGGATTGGAATTGAAGTCGGAACTCGTCGCGCGCTTCAAGAATGGCTAGTAGACCCGCGTTCGCTATTTGTCTCCCTCCCGCACGATCTTCCCAAACAAGTTGCCACCTGCCGCTCCCACGTGCTCCCAGGTGCCGGCGTAGCGGTCGTCGTGGAACAACACGCGGGAGTTGAACGTGCCCAGCGGCGGGATGGCGACCTTGTCAAGCGTGACCACCGCCGTGTCGCCCGCCCACAACACCTTTAGCGGCAGCGGCAGCGTGAGGTCGTGCGTTTTGTATTGAATACGAACGTTGAACCGCCAAGTATCGTCGTTGATCTTGTCGACGCTCTTGATTGCGTACCGTTCTTCCGACAATTCGCCGTTCTCCTTGCCGTCGACGGTAAAATGGCCGATCAGCGTGGCGCCGTCGAGCATCTGCTTGAACGCTTGTTCGTGTTCGTTCAACGCGGGCTTCTCGGCGGCCGGCGGCAGGGCCTTGGCCGGCGGATCCTCGGCCCGAACGGCCGGCACAACCAGCAGGGTGAAGATCGCTGCGGCAAAAGTGAATCGTGGCATGACGTGGCTCCTTGGTATGCGTGACCAGGACTTTAAGGGTGCAATGTGACCAGGATTTTGAACAGAAGGGAACAGAGAGAACAAAGAAAAGAATT
>JBBDLY010000329.1:0-3441 GCA_040878585.1 Pirellulales bacterium | reverse complement strand
GGTGATCGGTCCCGGCAGCAGTTCGCCGGCCGAGGAATTATTGAACGACTCGTCGATCAATCCCAGTTTGCTGGCGTTGCCTCCCAGGATTACGGCCAGTCCGCCGCCGCCGGCGGTAAAGCCGGCCAGCCTCTGCCAGGCTTGCTGCGACAGCGGCTTAGGATCGACCAGCCAGACCGCGTCGTACACATCCAGCGGCATCGCCATCAGTTTGCTTTGCTCGACGAGTTCGCATTCGAATCGTGCGATGCCCTTCTGCCGCAACTCCGGCGGTGCCAAGGCATACTGAATGATGCCGCCGTAATAGTCGACCGGGTCGGGGGAAACGAGCAACACCCGCCAGGGGGCGGCGACGTTCAACGTGAAATAGCGGCGATCGTCGGCCGGCAGCCCGTCTTCGCCTTCGATCTGAACGTAGCCGTGATGCACGCCCAGATCGAGGCCGCCCAGGCGAAATTCGACGAACTCCGATTGATCGGCCGCCAGTTCGACCAGCGCCTCCCCCTCCAGGCGCGGCGCGCCGGCGTCGTTGAGCAGGTACATCTTCACGGTGCGGTTGCCGCCGCCGCCGGTGCTGGTGATCGAGGTCTCCACCCCTAGCGAACTGTTCCGCGAAATCACCTCGTCGGACAGTTTGACGTCATCCAAGGCGTAGTTCACGGGTGCCTCGACGCCGACATCGATCACGTGGAAGGCGATGTTGGGGTAGGTCGCGGCCCGACTGTTCCAGGCGGCCAGCGCCGCCGGCGACCATTGCGCCTCGGAAAGATCGGTGAACAGGAATATCTCCTTGCGAGGCAGGTCGCTGCTTTCGACCAGTTGCACCGCGTTGTCGATCATCTCCGCCAGCGGCCGATTGTTGGTGGTCGGCCGCAACCGCTCGATCCGCAGCCGCGCCGCGCCGGCATCGACGTCGAAGTCGCTCCGCCGCGCCGTGCTGTCGAGCACGACCAATTGGCTCTCGCGCGGCAACTGCGGAAGTAGCTCAAAGGCAAATTCGCGGGCTTGCTCCAAGCGGGTGGCGTTTTCGTGGCGGTACTCCATCCGCGGGCTGGTGTCGAACACCAGCGCCGCGGCGAGCGGTTCGTCGCCGCCCGGCAAAAAGCTACTGGAGGTGATCTTCGGCCGGGCCAAGGTCAACGCCAGCAACAGAATCGCCAGGCACCGCAGCGCCAGCAGCACGATGTGACGCAACAGCAGCCGGCGGCGGTTCGACTCCTTCCGCTGTTGGATGAACCGCAAAGCGGGAAACTCCAAATGCTTCGGCTGCTGCCGCATCACCAGATGCAACAGGATCGGCACGGCAACGAGCAGGCCGCCGGCGAGCAGAAGTGGAGTGGTGAAGGTTAGCACTGTGATGGTTCCGGCCGAAGCGTGTGGGAAGAGAATCGGACGGGGGCGAATGCGGAATGCGGAATGCGGAATGCGACGCAAGCGGAAGGAGTGCTAGTTGACAGTGCCTCAACCCCTTCTCCCTTTGGGAGAAGGTGGCCGAAGGCCGGATGAGGGCGCGCTGCCAACCCACGCTGCCTCGGACATATCAGCCGGACCGCGCTAGCGGCCGGTTGGAAGTGCCGAGCGTTATGGGGTGACAAAAACGCATTGCAGTGCCAACCGGGGGCTAGCGCCCGCCGGCTGATGTTGCAGTACCGCATTCCGCATTCCGCATTCCGCATTCTGATTTGCCCACCTCAGAACCGATTCTTCCGATTCACCAAATACTCGGTCAGCGCCCGGTCGAATTGCATGCTGGTATCCAATCCTACGTAATCGATGCCCGATTGTTGGCATTCTTTTTTCAGTTCGTTGCAAAACGCCCGCACTTCGCTGAGATAATCCTTCTTGAAACTAGTGGCGTCGACTTGCAACTTGTCGTGCGATTCGGGTTCCTCGAACTCGATCATCCCCTCGAAGGGAAAATGCACTTCGGCCTCGTCGAGTACGTGAAACAGGATCACATCGTGGCCGCCGTGCCGCAGTTGCCGCAGCGCCTTTTTGAGCGGTTCCAGTTCGGCGAACAGGTCGCTGAAGATCATAATCAGCGAGCGATGCCGCATTAGCGCCGCGATTTGCACAATGCTCTGGGCAATGTTGGTTTTGCCACTCGGCTCCAGGCGGGCCAGATGCGACAGCACGGTTCCCAACTGGGTCCGTTTGCTTTTCGGCGGTAGGATGTCGCGAATCTTCTCGTCGAAGGTGATCAACCCCACCGGATCCTGCTGGTGGATCATCAAGTAGCACATCGCCGCGGCCAGGCAGATCGAGTATTCGAACTTTGAGAGTTCTTGCCGGTAGGTGTAGCCCATCGAGCGGCTCAGGTCCATCACCAGATAGCCGTTGATGTTGGTTTCGGCCTCGAACTTCTTGACGTAATACTTGTCGGTCTTGGCGTAGACCAGCCAGTCGATGTCCTTCGGGTCGTCGCCGTGCGTGTAGCGGCGATGCTCGCTAAACTCGACCGAAAAGCCGTGATACGGACTGGCATGCAGCCCTTGCAGAAATCCTTTTACGATGAACTGCGCGCGAAGATCAAGCCGAGCGATCTGACGAATCACTGCGGGCTTGAGGTATTTTTCGACACTGCTCATGGTACACCGGTGGACGCGAATGCGGAATGCGGAATGCGGAATGCGGCGCAAGCGTTGCCTACGCCAATTCGCGCAGCGTCACCCCCTTCTCCCTTTGGGAGAAGGTGGCCGAAGGCCGGATGAGGGCGCCCTGCTAACCAACGCCGCCCCAGAAACATCAGCCGGACCGCGCTAGCGGCCGGTTGGAAGTGCCGACGGTTGTCCGCTGCCGAGAATTCCGTGATTCGCCAACCGGGGGCTAGCGCCCTCCGGCTGATGGTGAACAGCGGTTGCTTCCGCATTCCGCACTCCGCATTCCGCATTTGCCCACCCCTTAGCTTGTCGCCGCTTGCTTCTGCTCGAACTTCGGAATCTCCGGCGGAGCGATGTCGGCGATGATGCGGTCGATAATGTCTTCGTTGGTCATGCCTTCGGCCTGGGCCTGAAAGTTGGTGCTGACGCGATGCCGCAGCACGGGGATGGCGATCTTGCGGACGTCGTCGATCGCCACCGAGAAGCGGCCTTCCATCGCGGCCAGCGCCTTGCCCCCTTGAATCAGAAACTGTCCGGCCCGCGGCCCGGCGCCCCAGTCGACCAGTTCCTTCACATACTTCGGCGCCGACTCGTCCTTGGGCCGCGTCGCTCGCACGATCCGGGTGACATACTTCACAATGTATTCGCTCACCGCCACGCTGCCGACCAGCTTCTGCAAGTTCAAGATCGCCTTGCCGCTGAGCACTTTGCGCACCTCGGGCCGCTCGTGCCGGGTGGTCGCCTTGAGAATCTCCTCCTCTTCACTCAAACTCGGATAGCCGACCTTGATATTGAACATGAACCGGTCCAACTGCGCTTCCGGCAGCGGATAGGTTCCTTC
>JBBDLY010000328.1:0-3467 GCA_040878585.1 Pirellulales bacterium | reverse complement strand
CTGTTCAAAATCCTGTTTACATTGCCACCCTTAAAGCCCTGGGACAATGGTCCCATCCGACTTACTTGGTGGCCCACCAATTCATGTCGGCCGCAGCACTAGCGGCAAGACACGACGCTGGGTTCTGAGCGAAGATTGCTATCGCGGTCGATCACGCCTAGAATCGTGATAGGAGAAGCAATTGACTCGGAGCGACGATCATGCCCGCTGCTACTACCGACAGTAAATATGGAATTCCGCCCTATCCGGTGCGCCTGTTCACAGTGGAGGAATATCACCGCTTGGGTGAGTTGGGCGTGCTGACCGAGGACGACAAGGTCGAACTGTTGGAAGGGTGGATCGTACCTAAGGTGATCCACGTCCCTTGCGATGATAAGGGCATAACCATGACCGGCGGCCTGGACGTTGCTATTACCAGCGCTGCGATACCGCCCTATCCGGTACACACCTTTTCCGTTGAAGACTATGAGCGCCTCGTAGAGACGGGCGTGCTGACCGAAGACGACAAGGTTGAGTTGCTCGAAGGGTGGATTGTGCCAATGATGACTCATGGAACGGTTCACGGAGCAATCGTCGGTATTGTCGAAGAAGCACTTCGTTCAGCCGTTCCGCAAGGATGGGCGGTTCGAGGACAGTTGCCTGTAGCAACGAGAACCAGCATGCCCGAGCCTGACGTGGCGGTGGTACGTGGTGGTCACCGCGATTACATGGCGAAACGTCCAACCACGGGAGATATCGGGCTAGTCGTCGAGGTCGCCGATTCCTCGCTGGCGCGTGATCGGCAGAAGGCGAGTATCTATGCTCAAGCCGATATTCCCGTTTATTGGATCGTCAATCTCATCGACAAGATGATTGAGGTTCATTCCCAACCCGATCCCGAGAGCGGCAAATACAACCATACGGAAAAGCTTGCTGGCGAGGCGGTTGTCGCCTTCGTGCTGGATGGCCAACCGGTTGCCAAATTGCCAGTCGCCGATCTTCTTCCGGAATAGCTCGCCAAGGCAAAGGAGTGCCCCAGATGACCGAGTCACCCCACCCATCCATTGCCGTCGTCGAGGCCCGTCAGCCGGAAGCGATCGGCCGCCAGGGCAAGCTGCAAGGCTGGGTCCGCACGCGGCGCGACTCCAAGGCCGGCTTCAGCTTCATCGAGCTGAACGACGGCAGTTGCCTGGCCAACATCCAGATCATCGCCGACGCCAACTTGCCGAACTATGAGAGCGAGATCAAAGCGCTCACCGCCGGCTGCAGCATCACCGCCGTCGGCGAGATCAAGGAATCCGGCGGCAAGGGGCAGGCCACCGAGATGCACGCCGCGGCGATCACCGTCCACGGCTGGGCGGACCCCGAGAGCTATCCGCTGCAAAAGAAGCGGCACTCCTTCGAGAAACTCCGCGAATGGGCGCACCTGCGACCGCGGACCAACACCTTCGGCGCCGTGGCCCGCGTGCGGAACAGCATCGCGCGTTCCATTCACGACTTCTTCCAGCAACGCGGCTTCTTGTACATCAACACGCCAATCATCACCGCCAGCGACTGCGAAGGGGCCGGCGAGATGTTTCGCGTCACCACGATCGACCCGGCCAAGCCGCCGATGGCCAATGGCCAGGTCGACTACACGCAAGACTTTTTCGATCGACCAAGCTACCTCACCGTCAGCGGCCAACTGGAAGGCGAGACCTACGCCACGGCGCTGGGCAAGATCTACACGTTCGGTCCCACCTTCCGCGCCGAGAACAGCAACACCTCGCGGCACTTAGCCGAGTTCTGGATGGTCGAGCCGGAGATGGCCTTCTATGAACTGCCCGACAACATGGACCTGGCCGAAGCGTTCATCAAGCAGATTCTTACCGACGCACTCAACCGATGCGAAGAGGACTTGCAGTTCTTCAACGACCGTGTCGACGACACCTTGCTGGCCACGCTGCAAGGCGTGGTCGAGAGCAACTTTGCGCGGCTCTCCTACACCGAGGCGGTCGATATGCTGGTCGCATCGGGCAAGCAGTTCGAGTATCCGGTGCAGTGGGGCAGCGACTTGCAGGCCGAGCACGAGCGCTACCTGACCGAAGAGAAAATCAAACGGCCGACCATCTTGTACGATTACCCCAGCTCGATCAAACCGTTTTACATGCACCTAAACGAACCGGACGACCAAGGCCGGCAGACGGTGCGGGCGATGGACGTCCTGGTGCCCCAGGTGGGCGAGATCATCGGCGGCAGCCAGCGCGAGGCGCGGCTGGAAGTGCTCGAAGCCCGCATGACCGAGCAAGGACTGAATACCGCAGACTATTGGTGGTATCTCGATCTCCGCCGCTACGGCACCGTGCCGCACGCCGGCTTCGGCCTGGGACTGGAGCGGATGGTGCAGTTCGCCACCGGCATGGCCAACATCCGCGACGTAATCCCGTTCCCGCGGACGCCCGGCAACGCGGAGTTTTAGGGAGGCGTGAGGCGTGAGGCTGGAGGTTGGAGGTTGGAGGTTGGAGGTTTGCACGGCGGCCTGGCGGCCGGCGCGACCTTAATACCAGCACGAGGCGCGAGCGAGTGCATTGGCGGAAAAGTACGCCCTTTCCCCCAAACCGTATCGGCAGCGGAACATGTTTTACCCCGCCATGCACTCGCTTGCGCGTCGTGCTGGTATTTTTCCATGCTTGCGCTGCGTGCTGGTATTGGGGTGCAACCGCTAGCATTGGTGCTGGCGTTTACGCCATCGGCAATCTCGGGCATAATCCCTTGCTGGTCATCCGCCGCCGGCACCCTTGCGGCGGGATATTTCTACTTGCCGCGAACAGGAGTTTCATGATGAGGTTTGCCCTGCTGTTGCTGTTATCGGTACTGGCATTGTCGGCGGGCGCGGCGCGCGTGCTGGCGGTGCAGCCGACCGACGAACCGCTCGACGTGATCGAGAAGAACCTGGGCGAGCAGAAGGCCCTGATGGTCGACGTCCGCGAAGACGCCGAAACGAACCAAGGCTATATCGCCGGCGCGGTGCTGGTGCCGCTGAGCCATTTACGGGAAGGCCGCGAAGCGCCCCAGTTTGGCGTCGTGCTGGCGCAGATCTTGGCCAAGGATAAGGTGCTCTACTGCTACTGCGCCAGCGGGCAGCGATCACTCGACGCCGCGGCGCTGTTCGCCGAACTGGGCTACGACGCCCGCTCGATGAAGCACGGCTTCAAGGATCTGGTCGACGAAGGCTTTGTCGTCGCCAAGCCCAAAGCGGAGTAGGCCTTGCCCGTCAGGGCGGACATTGCGCCGTGCCATGGCGGCTTGTTGATATAATCGTAAATTTTCAGCGGACTGAAGCAAAACCCTTCTCCCTTTGGAGGTCGTGCAGCATTTAAGATGTTGTTTTGTCGGGTTGTAGCGAATTGCATGCGACGTCGGATCTGATCTGCCCTGAAAGGGCAAAACAGTTCAGCCCATCCCTGAGAGTTGTTTGCTTGTCAAGTGGTTTTCCTGGCGTACGTTCT
>JBBDLY010000327.1:0-3472 GCA_040878585.1 Pirellulales bacterium | reverse complement strand
GCGGCGAGCAAGAGGATTGCAGCGACGAGTGAGGATTTCATGTTGAGGCACTCAGGAATAAGGTTTTCGGTAGGACGGCCCTGCCGTCCAAACGTAAGACGGCTCTCCGAAGCCGTCTTACGAGAAACTATGTTTCGAGGAGTCCACCGTTAGAGAAAGCGCCGCGCCGGCGCAAAACGTCCTCGCACCCATGGACTCCTCGGAACAGCGTTCCTCGTAAGACGGCCTCGGAGGGCCGTCTTACGGCCTTCTTACATTCTACTATTCTTTTACGTTCAGCGCCTCCAGCCATTGCATGCGGTTGATTTCTCGCTGGACTACCGCGTGCGCCGCCAGGCCGAAGGCGACCGCCGCGATCAGTGTGCCGGCCCACGACCAGGCTGGGGCGACCAGCGGAAAGCGGAACATCTCGGTGGTATAGGCCCAGGCCAGCAGCCAGGCGAGCGCGTAGCCGATCGGCATGCCCAGCGCGGCGCCACACAGGTTGACCAACATGCTCTCGCGCAGGAACAGCCCGCCGACTTGCCAGTTGGTATAACCGAGCGTCCGCAGCGTGGCCACCTCGCGCCGCCGCTCGGCCAGCGAGATCAACGACGAGTTCAAGATGCTGCCGAAGAAGATCACCCCGGCAAACAGGATCAACAGAAAGATGAACACGTTCTGCGTCTTGATGAAGGTGTCTTCCAAGTTGAAGATCACATCTTCCCGCTCGTTGGCCGCTTGCACGGCCGGCAGTTGCTTGATCTCGGCGTACAGCCGGGCCAGATTCGCGGGCGAGCCGTCGGTTTGCAACTGGACGGCGTTCATCACAAACTCCTCAGCGACCAGCCGCGAGAGATACTCGATATCGGCATAGACCGCGATGCCAAGGTAGCCGTCGGTGATCGATGCGACCGGCAATTGCAGCGAGCGGCGCTCGCCCACGGTCGGCTGGAAGGTCACCCGGTCGCCTACCTTCAGATCGAGCCAATTGGCCAACCTGCGGCTCATCACCAGACCCGCCTCGGGTATGGCGACCGCGTCTCCCCGGTCGGTGCGCGGCACGGTCAGCCGAGCGTCCGACCGCAGGCCGATGATCCCTCCGTCGCGGCGATGATGGCCGTGCGAGAACGTGCCGGCCAGCGTGAACTGCGGTTCGGCGTGGTCGACGCCCGGCAGGCGGCGGGCTTCCAGCAGGGCGTCGAGACCCTGCTCGTCGGAGAAAGTCAAGTCGATATCGCTCCGCAGGACTTCGCGATACTGAAAATCGACCAAGTACCGCATGGCGGCCGACATCATGAAACCGCACATCAACAGCGCCGCGCCGCTGGCTGCCGCGAACAGGCCGGCGGTGGTCCGCAGCTTGTGCCGAAACAGCAGCCGCAACACCATCCGCCAGCCGAAGCTCAGCCGCCGCCACAGCAGCGACAGCTTCTCCAGCCAGATGGCGCCGCCACGGGCGGGCGGCTTGGGGCGCATCGCTTCGGCGGGGCTTAACTGGATCGCCTCCTTCGCGCCTCGCAACGAGCCGATCAACGCCGTGGCCAGGCAGATGGCCAATCCTTGCAAATGCACGCTTGGATAAAAGCGGTTCGCCAGGTTCGGAAACGAGTAGAACTGCCCGTAAATGTCGGTCACCCAGGCGGCCATCAGGTAGCCCAGCCCCAACCCCAGCAGGCCGCCGATCAGGCCGACCACCAGGCCGAACAACGTGTAGTGCAGGAACAACTGCGCGTTGCGATACCCTAGCGCCTTGAGCGTGCCGATGATCGTTCGCTGCTGATCGACCAGGCGCGACATCAGCACGTTGAGCACCAACGCGGCGACCGTGAGAAAGATGGCGGGCATGATGCGGGCGAACGTCCCCAGCCCTTCGATCTCGTCGGACACGAAGCGATTGGAGGCTTGCAGCCGTTGCGGCGTTTTGGAGAACACGCCGTACGGTTCGAGCCGTCGTTCGATCGCGTCGAGCAGGCCGCCGCCGTCGCCGGCCACTTCCGGCGAGAAGCGGCCAACGAGTTGATTCGTCGCGCCGTCAAAGTCGAACACTTCCTCGGCGAACGACCGCTTGATATAGAACACGCCAAAATGGGCCGGATCGGGGACCAGCGAGCCGGGGCCGAGCAGGTAGACGAATTCCACGCTCATCGCCGTGCCGACCACGAACAACTCCTGCCGGCGATTGTTGAGAATCAGGTGGATCGTCTGCCCCGGATAGATGCCGTGCTCGGCGGCGAACAAGTCGTTGACGATCACCTCTTCGGCCCGCTGGTCGGAGAAGTAGCTGCCGCGGGTGAGGCGCACGTCGTTGAGCCGCTGTTGGCGGTCGTCGGGCAGCGAGATCACCAGACCATTGAGCGGCTGTTCGGATCGCGCCAGATCAACCGTGGCGAAGAACTGAATTCGCGATTCCAGCCTGGCGACGCCCGGCATCTCGCGAATCGGCTCGATCGCCGACAGCGGCGCTTTTTTCAGATCGATCCAGAAGTCGGCCAGGCGGCCTTCGTAGTCGTACTCGCTCTTGGCCAGCAGCAGGTTGTAATAGGTGGTCCGCATGTAGACGAACAACATCACGCCGATCGTGATGATCGAGGCGATCGCGATCAGCAGTCCCTTGGAACTGCGCAGATCGCGCAGCAGCTTGCGATGCAAGATGCTCACCAGATGATCTCCTCGGGCGGGACCGGACAGGCGTTCTCGTCCACGCTGACGATCTCGCCGCTCCGCAGATGCACCACGCGATCGGCCACCTCGGCGATGGCCGTGTTGTGCGTGATGACCACCACCGTTTTGTTCATGTTCCGGGTAACGTCGACCAGCAGCCGCAAGGCCCGCTTGCCGGTCTCGAAGTCGAGCGCGCCGGTCGGTTCGTCGCACAACAGCAGGTCGGGATTCTTGGAGAGCGCTCGGGCGATCGCCACCCGTTGCTGCTCGCCGCCGGAAAGCTGCGAGGGAAAGTAGTCCATTCGCTCGGCCAGGTCGACCATGCCGAGCACTTCGGCCACGTCGAGCGGCGCGTCGCTCAGTTCGGTGGCGACCATCACGTTCTCGCGGGCGGTGAGATTCGGCACGAGGTTGTAGAACTGAAACACAAACCCGACCGACTCGCGGCGATAGCGGGTCAGTTCCCGCTGGCTGGCGTGGCTGAGATCCTGATCGCGGTAGAACACCGTGCCGGAGGTGGGCGTATCCAGTCCGCCCATCAGGTTCAGCACGGTCGTCTTGCCGGAGCCGCTAGGCCCGACCATCACCAGCAACTCGCCGGCGCGAATGTCGAGCGAAAAGTCGCGCAGCGCATGCACCGTGACGTCCCCCATTCCGTACGAACGGCTAACCCGGTCGATCCGCATCAGGATGTCGGTGGTCGGGCTGGTCGTTGGCATGGAAGCGCGCTTCACTTCTCCCGCTGAGGCTGTGAAACATTCACCAACAAACATCAGCCGCAGGGCGCTAGCCCCCGGTTGGCGCTGCGATGTGTTTCACTAACAAAATA
>JBBDLY010000326.1:0-3473 GCA_040878585.1 Pirellulales bacterium | reverse complement strand
CAGGCGAACATCGTGCCGGTACGGCCGAAGCCGACGGCGATTTCGTCGGCGATTAGCAGTACGTTGTACTTGCGGGTCAATTCGCGGACGCCGCGCAAGTATCCGCGGGGATGCATCACCATGCCGGCTGCGCCTTGCACCAGCGGTTCGATCACCATGGCGGCGATGCGATGCTGTTCGGTGGCGAGGATTTTTTCGAGTTCCGTCAGGTAGTGCTTGGTTGCCGTCTCGCAGGTGACGCCATTCGCTGCCGAAGCTGGCAGCTTCGGCAACGACAGGCGGTACATGTCAGGCATTGGAGCGCGGATCGTCTCGAACAGCAGCGGTCCGAACACGGCATTAAATCGGTCCACGCCGCCTAAGCTGACGCTGCCGATCGTGTCGCCATGATAGGCGTCGCCGAGCGTCAGAAAGACCGACTTTTCGGGCCGCGGCCGCTCGCACTGTCGCCAATATTGAAAGGCGATCTTCACCGCCGCCTCGATCGCGCAGGCCCCGTCGCTGACGAAGAATACATGGTTCAATCCCTCAGGCGTGATCTCCACGAGTCGCTTGGCCAACTCGATCGTCGTTGGATTCGAGGCGCCGAGATTGGTGACATGCGCGACCTTATCCAACTGCGCGCGGATTGCCGCGTCGATCTTCGGATGGGCATGCCCATGGATGTTGCACCACAGGCTGCTGCAGCCGTCGAGGTAGCGGTTGCCATTGATATCAATCAACGTGCAGCCCTCGCCCCGCTCGAAGACCAGCGGTTGATAGTCCCGCATCTGGGTGAACGCATGCCAGACATGCTGGCGATCCCAGGCGGCGAGTTGGTCGGAAGTGGGAGGAGTGGCTGTTTTCATGGCGAAACGGTGTGGTGAATGCGGAATTCGGAATTCGGAATGCGGCGCAAGCGAATGGATGACCCAGAAGGGCGATCAAGCTCTGCCAATCGCTTACGCCGCATTCCGCATTCCCCATTCCGCATTGGCTTCGTAGAGACCTCTACCAAGTAACCTGGATTGGCGTACCGCACTTCACCCCCAGCATCATCGCCGCGCTGTCGTTGACGATCGACAGTTCCAGGAATCCGCTGGAGCCGATCAGGGCGACCAGCGTCATGGGGGGCTGGTCGGCGTAGGTTTGCCAGATTCCGAAGGTTTCATGGTCGTCGCAGAGAATGCGGACCGATTCGTCGCGCGGCGCAGCAGCGAGCATCTCGGCGGTGATGTCGGTGACCAGGTTGCCGAACGAGTCGATCGACTGGATGGCGCCTTCGATTTTGCCCGGCACGACGTGTACCTCTTGCCACGGGAGGCGCACAAACTCCGTTTGCGCCGGCCCCAGTTCCTCTGGTTCAACCGCAAGACTCAAATGCGCCGCCGCCGGAGCCATGACGTCGCGGCCATGAAACGTGGCCGACACCTCCGGCAGCCAATACGCCGAGTATTGCAGTGCGTGCATTCTAACGGGCGTGGATTGCCGAGCCAACCCGCTCAACAGACCGTTATCCGGGGCGATATACCGCTGGCCACGGAACTCGGCATACAGAATCGCCCGATCGCTGCCGACGCCAGGAGCGACGACGGCGACATGTATCGTCCCGGCCGGAAACCGCGGCGTGAACTGGGCAAGGACCAACGCCCCCTGGCGAACATCCTGCGGAGGGATGCTATGTGTGACGTCGACAATCACCGCCGCCGGGTTGATCGCCAGAATCGAAGCCTTCATCGCCGCCACATAGGGGCTGTCTGCGCCAAAGTCGGTCGTGAGGGTGATGAGGGACATGGGGGGCGAAATCGACGGAATCTCGGGTTGCGATGTAGTAGACTTTAAGCAATGCAATACACTCAAATCAAGGATTGTAGACCTTGGGGAAATATTGTTTACAATGAGGAAGCGGGAAATTACTAGCCCACTTGGTCCGGTATGGCATTGTGACGGAAGGCCTTCGACGACTATTCTGCGTAGGTTGCAAGATGAAGAATGTCGATTTTACGAACATCGCAACTGCCTATGTTCTCGGTAAACAAATTGCCAAAGGCAACAAGGCAGTCGGCGACGTAAGTCGAGAGCAATCTCGGCTTCGAAAGGAACTTGCAGCGTCACGAACAAAAATTGAGAAACTCGAGCGTATCGCCATAGAGAAAACTCGACAGGAAGATGAGCAGAACTACTTGAAGCATGAACTGTTTGAGATTTCTCAAGAGGCTCACGCCATTTCTCCTGAAAGTGATTTATTTCGAACTGCCTTCCAACTTTCCTCCTTGAATAACCGCTTTGCGAAGATTGACTCAAAGTGGCTTTCTAGCATTTCAGACAAACAGTTTTACTCCGAAACAAAGAAAGTTTTATCGAGCAATCTGAGCAGAGTGGTTTCCCATTGGGGAGAGAGCGTTGTTTCTGATGCATTTATGCTGGTGACCAAGATAAGTTCACTTGTTGCGCTGCTTGCTGAATTGCAAGAGCAAATGAATAGCTCAACAGCCAGCGCCGGCCGATGTTTATTACCACTACTCTCGCGACTAGAAGATGGCATACGGAATGTGAAAAGCACACTCTTGAGGATTCCGGGTTGTGATTTGGAGTCATTTCTGTTTGCAGATATCGTAGTGTCAGCCGAAGATGCCTTGAGGGAGCTAAGAAACAACATCTTTCGATTCAAATGTTTGATTCTGATTGCGAAGTCAGATTCGCTATCGGAGGGGGAGCGATCGTTTCTCTATCAAGTAGGCCAACGTACTTGGCTTTCCCATACAGAGATTGGCGAGCTTGTGACCTCGCTCACGCGCGTCAGTCCCAAAGAGTTTCAGGGAACACCAGCACAGGCAGAAGCAGTCATCGAGGGAGCATGTCGCTGTGCTCAAGTAGACGGAGTCATTTCTGAACAAGAGTCGAAGATGCTTCAAAGACTTGCTGACATTCTTAATGTACCGAGAGATCGCGTCGACTACTTTCTCTGGTCTGAACGCAAGCAAACGGGCCTTTCGTATTTTGATCCAGATTCGGCAAGAGACTTTGTCAATTCACGGGCGAGGCTACCCAAGCGAACATTCCGCGGAGACGCATTGGAAGCGAGAAAGGCACGTCAATCGCTTTGCATTCCTGATTCAGAAGAAGTCCTGCTTTATTTCCAGTTCAGAATGCTTGGCCAGCTTGTTGATTGTGCGGCAATGACGACCGCCAAAATCTACGGCATGCACTCTGGCCGTCTCGGCGAGAACGCGGTATCAATTCTCGACGTCCGTGAATTTGAAGCGGGGATAGCCACCTCGCGGCTGCATCTCAAATCCGGCGATCAAGTGCATTTTCATGCTATGGCTGGGGCGTTTCTTCAGTTTTGTCTTGAGTGTATACGAGCAAGCACCAGTGAAGCTTGACGCGTTCTTTTCACATCTGGTCCGTCGTCGGAGCGACAAGAATAGCCTCATCCATAGCTAGTGTCTGTCTTAAAAGCTGTTTGTATCGGTAGGAATCGGGTGAAGGCG
>JBBDLY010000325.1:0-3496 GCA_040878585.1 Pirellulales bacterium | reverse complement strand
CTACGAGCCAACTTGAGAATCCGTCGGCGAGTGGTCGCGGGCAGCGGCGTTGCCCGGCAGCAGCGTCGACAGCGGTGCCAGGCAAGCCTGCCAGTGATGGTGTTGTTCGACATAGCTGCGCCCTTGCCGACCGAGCCGTTCGCGCCGCGGAACATCGTCGTGCAGCGCGAGCAAGGCGTCTTGCCACTGTTGCGGCGTGGCGGCGGTGATGGCCGTTTGATCGTCCACCAGCGGCAAGCCTTCGAGTGCTTGGGGGGTCGCCACGACCGGCTTGCCGGCGGCCAGCGCTTCGAGCACTTTGTTTTGGATCCCGCGGGCGATTTGCAGCGGGGCGATCACCATTTCGGCCGCTTGAAGATATTGCCGCACGTCGGCCACTTCGCCGACCAGCTCGACTCCGTCGAGTTCGCCCAGTTGCTTGACCGCCGCATTGGGGCGGCGGCCAACGATTTGAAACGTCAGGCTTGGCTCGCCTCGACGTACTTCCGGCCAGACCTTCCGGCAAAACCATTCCAGTCCGTTGACGTTCGCCCCGTAGTCGAGCACGCCCAAGAACACGACCTTGCCGCCGCCGGCCGGCGGTCCCCCGGACGGTTTGAAATATTCGAGATCGACGCCGTTGGGAAGCGCCAGCGTGCGGTCGTTGGGACAGAAGCTCAAATACAAGTCGGCCTCTTGTTGGCTCACCAACAGGATGTGGTCGGCTCGGCTCGGCAGCGTGCATTCCAGCTTGCGGAGCCTGCGGCCTTCGGTTTGATAAATCCACCGCTTGGGACCACGATGAGCGGCCGCGTAGTCGAGCCACTTTTGGCTGTCGACGTCGACCAAGTCGACGATCGTAGTCGCGCGGGCCAACTCGGGCAGGCCGGCGTAAGACAACATACTGGTGCAGAACACGACGACCGCGTCGAAGGAGGTTTCCGCCGCCCAGGCGCCAATCGTGCGACGCAGCTTGGGAGAGTGGAACATCCCCTCGGTGATGGTGCGACCGCGCAGGCCCGACAGCCCGCCGGACAACCAGCGACTCGCGCCGAGCGGCTCGATCGCGACTTGCCGACAGAGGCTCTCCAGCGTGGCCCGCGACGACTCGGAAACAGGCTCGTCGGCCAGGCACCCCAGCGATACGTTGCCTTGGTCGGCCAAAAACTGCAGCAGGTGGTGCGCGCGGATCCGGTCGCCCCGGTTGGGCGGGTCGGGAACACGATGGGTCAGAAACAGGATTTCCACCGGCGGCTTTCGGCGTATGAACTCAAGTGGTCAACTTTCACTAGTATAACTCTTGCCCATGCCGCGTGAGACCACCGGAATCGCCGCCACACCCATCCATGACCGACGTGAATTGCATGACTGACGTTTCCCCAGCCCGTTCGCCTGCGAGCCGGTCCGGGGAGGCTGCGCGGCAATCGTCCGCCGAATTAGGTTCGGCGATCACGCTTGGTGTGCATGAATCACTCGGACTCCCACGGTCCGGCGAGCCAGTGACCACCGGCGTCCCCTTGCCGCTGGGCCAGTACGCCACTGATCAGGCATGGCGATTGCTCGACTCCAACGGTACTTTGATCGTCTGCCAGACCAAACCGACCGCCACCTGGCCCGACGGCTCGGTCCGCTGGCTGAGCGTGACCTGGCTGGCGGACGCCGCCGCCGGCAGCGTGACGGAGTTTCGGCTTGTTCCACAACCCGCCAGCCCCCTGGAGTCGTCATCACCGCCGGCGGCAATCGTAGCGGATCGCTCGGCCGATGATCTGGTGCTGCGGGCCGGCGACACGCACTGCATTTTCGCGGCAGGCGGCACCACGCTGATGCGGGAACTCAAGCAGGCGGGCGAATCGGTGCTCGCCAAACGGGCCTTGCGTGTGATCGCCACCGGCGCCGCTGGCCGTGCGACCGAAGGGGTCGTGGAGGAAGTCAGCCTGGGTGAAATGGGGCCGGTCTTCGCGACCGCCCACTTCCGAGGACGGTTTCCGCGGCAGCACGAACTGCGGTTCTTCGGTCATTTCAAGCTGTTCGCCAACGGACTGCTGCGACTGGAGCTCACCCTGCATAATCCGCGCCGGGCGCGGCATGCGGGAGGCTTTTGGGAACTGGGGGACGCCGGCTCGATTTTGCTGCAAGACGTGTCGCTGTCGCTCCACTTGGGTCGGGCGCTGGGCGACCTGCAGTGGCGCGAGCATGCTGCCGCCGAGCCGCTGCAAACGAGCGGGGCCTGGCGGCTCTATCAGGAGTCGAGCGGGGGAGTCAATTGGCAGTCGGCCAATCATGTCGATCGTTCGGGCGGCGTCCCGCTGCGGCAGCGCGGGTATCGCGTCGAATACGACGGGCGGCAGCACAGCGGGCTGCGAGCGAGTCCCAGCCTGGTACTCCGCGGCACAACACAATCGCTGGCCGTGGGATTGCCGGAGTTCTGGAAAAAGTTTCCCGCCGCGGTGGAACGAAACGGCGACAAGTTGCGGCTGGGTCTGTTGCCGCGCGAGTTTCCCGCGTTGCACGAACTGCAAGCCGGAGAACAAACGACCCGCGTCGTCTGGTTCCGTGCCGGCGCAGCGGGCGAGGAGATCGATCTGTGGTGGTGCCAGCAACCGTTGGCAGTCGCCGTCGACCCTCAAGCGATCCAGGACAGCGGCGTGATCCCCTTTCTGCCAACAGCAAGCCAACCGCCGCGGCGGGAATTGGCAGGCTCGCTCGCGGACATGCTCGAGGGTGAGAGCAGCTTCTTCGCCAAACGCGAGCCGATCGACGAGTACGGCTGGCGGAACTTCGGCGAATTGTGGGCCGATCATGAAGGGGCAAATCACAACGCCGCCGATGAACAGGTGATCTCGCACTTCAACAACCAATACGATCCGCTGCACGGGCTGCTGGTCCAGTTCCTACTGACCGGCGACCCGCGGTGGTGGCGGCTGGCCGACGCCTTGGCCCGGCATGTGATGGATATTGATATTTATCACACCGATCGCGACAAGCCGGCCTACAACGGCGGCCTGTTCTGGCATACGGACCACTACTTTAACGCCGGCCGGGCCACGCATCGCTCCTTCGCCACGACCATGAACCACGACGGTCGCCAAAGCCACGGTGGCGGACCGGGCAATGAGCAGTCCTATAATTCGGGCCTGGCCTTGTATTACTATTTAACGGACGATCCCCGCGCCCGGGACGTCGCCCTTGGTCTGGCCGACTGGATCATCGCCGCCGACGACGGGGCCCGGCACCTGCTGGGCCTGGCGTCGAGCGAGCCGACCGGCGGCGCGTCGGCGACCTGCCTGGCCGACTACCATGGCCCGGGGCGCGGCGCCGGCAATGCGATCCATGTCTTGCTCGAAGCGTGGCTGCTCAGCGGCGGCGAACAGTATCGCGAGTTCGCCGAGACGTTGATCCGCCGCACGATTCATCCGTACGACGACGTGGGGGGCCGGGATCTGCTGAACTTCGAGATTCGCTGGTCCTATACAGTCCACTTGCAGGCGCTGGCTCGCTATCTGGAGTTGGCCCGGCA
>JBBDLY010000324.1:2008-3524 GCA_040878585.1 Pirellulales bacterium | reverse complement strand
AAAAGTTCCCATGTTACACGGCGTTTACATCGTACAACCGTAACCCGGATATACTGGATAAGGAGGAAACGACCGCAGATGAACCGCCCCGTCATTTTAACCATCGAAGACGACGAGCCAATCCGGCGGGGGATTGTCGATTGCTTGCAATTCGCCGGTTACCGGGTGCTCCAATCAGGCCACGGGGTCGAGGGCTGCCAGATGGCGATCAGCCGCGACTACGATTTGCTGCTGCTCGACCTGGCACTGCCCGGCAAGAGCGGCCTGGAGATACTTCGGGAAGTTCGCGACGAGCGCCCCACGCAGCCGGTGATCATCCTCAGCGCGCTGGGGCAGGAGTCGGATCGGGTGCGAGGACTGAAGCTCGGGGCGGACGATTACGTGATTAAACCGTTTGGGGTGAAGGAACTGCTGGCCCGCGTCGAGGCGGTGCTCCGCCGGTCACCGCAGCGTCCCTCGGATATCAACGAAGTTTCGCTGCCAGGCGGCCGCGCGGATCTGGCTCGGCAAGAGGTTCTGTTCGACGACGGACAGCGGCGGGAACTTTCCGCACGAGAGGTCGAACTGCTCCGCTATCTCGCGCGGCACGCCGGCCGGGCGATAACGCGCGAGGAACTGCTGGAGAACGTCTGGCGGATCAGTGCCCGCGGCCTGCCGACGCGAACCATCGATATGCATGTGGCGCGACTCCGCGAAAAGCTGCGCGACGCCTGCGACCAACCGCAAACCTTGCTGACGGTCCGCGGCAAGGGATACATGTTCGCAGCGCCGCGAGCGGAATAAAATGAAGAAACCTTGGCAAATTTGGACGATCTACGCCTTGTGCTTGCTGCCGCTGATCGCGGGATTGGCGTGGCTCAGCGAACGGGTGGTGCATCTCGACGCTGCCGAGGCGGACGCGCGGCGGCGGCAACAAGAGACCGCCTTGCAGAGCGAGTTTGAAGCCGATGTGCGGTTGGCGTTGCGGCGGCTCGATCTCGCGCTGGCCGAACTGCTGGCCCGCGAGGCTGCCTGGCCCCACTATGCCTTTCGCTCCTATTTTCGCCCACCGGAGTCGCCCGAGTCCGCACCGGTTCCTTCGCCGTTGCTTCATCGCCAAGCGAAATACGTGACGCTCTATTTTCAGATCGACGAAAATGGCGAGCTGACCTCGCCTCAAGTGCCGAACGGGCTGATGGCGGTCCAAGTGGATTCAAACGATTTGTTGATGCCGACGGTCTCGCCGGCAAGCGAGCGGTTGCGGGCACTGTCGCAGTTGGTCGACCGGCAGGAGTTGCTGGCCAGAATACCGGCGGCCACGGTGAGCGACGAGGTACTGCTGGCGATCAACGCCACTTGGTCGTCCGCCAATCAGCCGAATCGTCCACCGGCGTTCTCCGCTCCCCGGCCAGAGCCAGTGTCGAACGACGATGTTCCGGAACCGGCGGTTCAGCAGGCCGCCAGTTCGAGCGAGCCGTACTCGCAGCAACTCAACGCCGACGATTCCGATCCGTCCGCCGCGCAAGTCGCACAGGCC
>JBBDLY010000324.1:0-1908 GCA_040878585.1 Pirellulales bacterium | reverse complement strand
GTCGTGGCCGAGGGCCGCACAATAATCCAGGGCGTCTGGCTTGATTGGGCGGCGATTCGCGCGGTGTTGCAACAGGAGGTGAGCGAACTGTTTCCCCAATTGTCGATGCTGCCGGTGCATGACGAGGGGCAGGGCGATCCGGCGCGGATGCTCGCCAGCGCGCCGATAACACTCAACGTGCGGCAACCGCGGCTGGCGGCGATGCAACCGGAGGCGATGTCGCCCACGATCATTGCCCTTGTGGTGGCTTGGTCATGTCTGGCGGCGGCCGCGGTGGCGGCGGCCGTGCTGCTTGCCGGCGTGATGGCGCTGAGCGAGCGCCGCGCGGCGTTCGTGTCGGCGGTAACCCATGAATTGCGGACACCGTTGACCACCTTCCGCATGTACGCCGAAATGTTAGCCCTGGGAATGGTCCGAGAGGAGTCGCAGCGCCGCGCCTATCTGGAAACATTGCGTACCGAGGCAGATCGGCTGTTTCATCTGGTCGAAAACGTGTTGTCGTACGCCCGGCTGGAACGAGGGGCGGCCGCCGCTCCGCGAACCGAAACCACCGTGGACGAATTACTTGCGACTTGCACGGCGCGGCTTGCAGGCAGGGCGGCCGAAGCCGGCATGGAACTGCGCATCGATCTGCCGGCCGAGTTCGGCCCAGTCCAGTTGGCAACCGATCGAGCAGCGGTCGAACAAATCCTGTTCAATCTGGTCGACAACGCCTGCAAGTACGCGCAAGCGGCAAAGGATCGGCGGATCCAACTGAAAGCCACGGCAACGCGGACGCAACTGCTGCTGCGGGTGGTCGACCACGGTCCCGGCATTGCGCCGCAAGCAGCGGCGGCTTTGTTCCGACCCTTTACCAAAAGCGCCAGCGACGCCGCCAACACCGCGCCGGGCGTGGGACTGGGGCTGGCGCTTTGCCGACGTCTGGCCCGCGATCTGGGGGGCGACTTACGGCTGGAGCCGTGCAACGGTGATCCTAGGGGCGCCAGTTTTGTCTTCACGCTGCCGCGGTAGCGTGTCGGCATGGGCGAGAATCAGCCTTCCTCGCCAAGGGCAAAGGTGGTGACCTGCTGTGGCGGTCGCCCGCCTTCCTCCCCAATCGCTTCGGTGGTGGGTCGACCGCCCCCTTCTTCGCCTAGTCGCTTGGTCGTCGGTCGCGGCGGGTTGCCTTCCTCGCCGAGTGCCTGCGTGGTGATGCGATTGCCTCCTTCTTCGCCAATCGCCAAGGTGGTGGCTACCGCGTCCCATTCCAGCGAGGCAACCTGCGGATGTTGTTTCAACTTGGCCACCACCGCATCGGCCAACGCGAGGTCGGCCAGCCGAACGGTCAGGAACATTTCATTGCGGGCGGCGACGTCGACTTTCTGCTCGGTCAGCAATTTCGCCAGATCTTCGGCGACGCGCTTGCTGTCGGCATAGGTTTCCGCTGCCGGCTTCTCCTGCCACATATTGGGAGCCAGCATCGCGATCAGCGTTTTGGACCGCCGATCGGGCCGTCCCTGCGGATCGGGCTTGTCGTCCGGCAGGATTGGCGTGACTGCTTCGATTTCTGGCGCTTCGGCAAGTTTCGCTACGTCCGCTGGGGCCGCCCAAGTCAGCCAGCCCGACTTGTCCTTCAGATCGCCCTGCAGATTTCGAACAAACGGCCCCAGTATCCCCAACTCCCGTCGCCGGCGATCGTCGAATCCCGGTCGGATTGCAACACGCGCCGCGCCGCGGCCCGGAACCCGGCGGGGATCGTTAATCGGGCGGGCTTCCTTAAAGACCACTAGATACAGCCGATGGCTGGCAAGCCGTGCGAGTTCATCCGGTTCAGGTTTGCCGGGCCGGTCCGCGGCGAAGAGCCGCGTTCCCAGACCGCCCACCGCCGAAATGGCGGGCAGGGAGAGCAAAAACCCTTTGATGAGCGAT
>JBBDLY010000323.1:0-3533 GCA_040878585.1 Pirellulales bacterium | reverse complement strand
ATGCCGGGACCGCCCCCGGTGACGATCACATGGTCGCACTTGTCGTCGATCTGGCACTCGGTCGATACCAGCCGGCCGAACTCGCGGGCGTCGTCGTAGTACTTGCATTTGGCAAGCTGCCGCTGAAGCCGCGCCTGGGTTCGCAACAACTGGGCGTCGTCGGGCGCCGCGGCCAGCGATCGCTCCAGTTCGGCTAGCTCGGCTTCGGCTTCCGCACGCTCCACGATTCGCGTGCCGCCGAACACCACGATGGTGGAATGAATCTTGTTGGCGGCGAGAATCATCTCCGGCTTGAGCAGTTCCAACTGCATCCGCACCGGACGCAGCTCGTCCTGCTTGAGCAGTTGAATGTCCTCCTCGGCCAGTAGGTAGCTCGACGATTCGGCGATCCGCCGCAGACGCTGTTCGGCTGAATCGGTCATGTTGTGTTCCTCCTGGGTTGCGGGTTCATCGCGGCACGAAGCGGCCGCGTCGAGAGCGAAACAACTGCGACGGCGGCCAATAAGAGCCACGGTATATAGTTTGTGACGCTCGACGCCGGAAGTATCTCGTCGAATTGGCGACGCATCGACAACAACGCCACGGACACGGCCAGCCATAAGAACAGCGACCAAGGCAGCGGCTTGATTGTAGGTAAACAGCGCGCCAACAACGTCCACAGCAACTCCGCGACCGTGGCGGCGGCGGCTACGATCGTCAACCCCCACAGGCCGAGCAACGCCCCGATCAATGCTGTTTCCCCAAGCGTGGTCCTGGCGGTCTGTCGATCGAAGCGGACGCCGGTAATGGCGATCGCGGCCACCACTGCCAGCCAGACCGATTGCGATTGAGGCATCGCCAAGCCGGTCAAGGGAGGCTCGCGCAGCGCCGGCAGCAGCACCGGTATGGCGACGGCCAGCAGCAAGGGCCACATCAGCAGCGCCGGCGGCACCCGGGCGTGGTCGTACTGCATCAAGGCGGAGCAAGTCAGCACGCAGGCTAGCAGCGCAAATAGTCCGAATCGCGCGGCGCGAATCAGCCAGTCGATCGACTCCTGTTCGGCCAGCGAACGGCCTGCGACAAGATAGATAATCGCCAGCGAGAGAAACATCAGGGCCATGTAGGCCTCGACCAGTGGATAGCGAATCGAGATCCGCGCGCCGCAGTCGTGGCAGCGACCGCCCAATAGCAGCCAGCCAAGTACGGGAATGTTGTGATACCAGCGAATCGCGTGTTCGCATTTCGGACAGGCCGAGGCGGGCGACACCACGCTCCGTCCGGCCGGCCAGCGGTAGATCACCACGTTGAGAAAGCTGCCCAGGCAGCCTCCCAGCATGGCGATCCAAGCGACGATGATCCACTCGTTAGAAGTCAATAGTTGGAATTCCCCCGTCAGATGATTCCGTGCAACGGTCCACCGGACGCCGCCAGGGCGTCGACTCGGCGGGTAACTTCGGCGTCCTCGACCAGCGGCGGAGCGTGATGCGGTTTAGTGCGGGCGTCGATCACCAACGAGCCTTCGCAGCCCCAATGCTTCTGCCGAATCGCCGCCGCCGTGCCGTACACGTCGGCCGCCGGGTTGCTGCGGGTGAAGGTCGCCCAGAGGAAGTTGTTGAGCGACTCGGCCACGAAGCGGCTGTCGTTGGCGACTACCACCAACGGAAAACCACCGATGCCGCCGGCCGCTTGGCCCTGCTCTTCGGCTTGCTTGGCCATCGCCTGACAGAACTTTTCCATGCGAGGGTCCGCACCACCGGCGGTGGCCTCTCGATGCGGATCGTTGGGAAACGCCGGCCCGCGAATGGCCAACACGCCAGGCATCACGACCGCCGGTTCGGAGAATCCGTCGGGCAGTGCCAGTTCGGCGGGCAACTCCTTGGGGAGTTCGCGCAACGGGGGGCCATGGGCGGCGATTACCAGCTTCGAGCCTTGATTCAAGCCGCTGCCGGTGTAGTCGAGCGTGTCGATGGTGGTGCTGGTCTGAAAATGCAAATCGCGTCGCCAGTCGACGCGGCGGAGCATATATTGCAAGAATTCTGCGATGTTGTGCGTGCTGAGCGGTTCATTCTCTTGCGCCGCCGCAATCCACAAATACTTGGCCAACGAGAGCTGCCCTTGGCCGAGGATCGCGTTGGCTTGCGTGAGCAGCTCTTGCGGTCGGCCGGCCTTGAGAAACGGCTGGTACCGCTCGCTGCCGATCGCCAACAGCAGCGGATGGACCCCGGCGGCGTCGACGGCGTTAACTTCTTTTACTCCGGTGATGACCGTGGGAATCACCGGGCCGGTCAGATCGTGAATCAACTCGCCGAAGATCGTATCCTCTTGCGGCGGACGCCCCACCACGGTGAACGGCCATACGGCATCGCTGCGGTGATAGACCTTGTCGACGCGGAGTACCGGGTAGTTGTGCGCCAGGCTGTAGTAACCGAGGTGATCGCCGAACGGCCCTTCTGGCAGTTGCTTGTCGGGGTCGATCGTGCCGGTGATGCAAAAGTCGGCATCCGCCGCGATGCCGATGGCGGCGGCGCCTTGGATCAACCGCACGCGGCGGCCGGCCAATGCGCCGGCGAAGTGCAGTTCTGGAAAACCTTCCGGCAGCGGCATCACGGCGGCCAGCGTCATGGCCGGCGACCCGCCGACGAAAATGTTCACTGGCAGCGGCTGGCCCAATTCCATCGCCCGCTTGTGATGCACGCCGATGCCGCGATGAATCTGGTAATGCATGCCGATCTCGCGATTCGGCTGGTACCGTCCGCCGGAGAGCTGCACGCGATACATGCCGAGGTTCGATTGCTTCCAACCGGGCGCGGCGGGGTCTTCCGAATAGACTTGCGGCAGCGTAATGAATGCTCCGCCGTCGTCCGGCCAGCTTTTCAACTGCGGCAGGCGGTCGATCGTCGTCTGGCCGTCGAGCACCGGTCCGCGGCGCGTCTTCTTGGGAAGCATCGACAATGCGGCCAAGGGAGCGTCCAGATACCGCAACGGCCGCCGGGCCAGCGCGGCGGGGTCGATCTTCAGTTCGATCGTCTTGCGAACCCGCTCGAGTGTGTCGCGAAAGATGAACCGCGCCCGCTCCATCGTGCCGAACAGGTTGCTCGCCATCGGGAAGGGCGAGCCTTTCACATTCGTGAAATACAGCGCCGGACCGCCGGCGGCAAACACGCGGCGGTGGATCTCGGCCGCTTCCAGCCGCGGATCGATCGGCTGATCAATCCGCACCAGATGTCCGTGCCGAGCGAGATCGTCCAGGCAAGCCTTGGTCGAGCGATAGCCCATCAGAGATTCCGACTTGGGAAGTAAAATGACACGACTCAATCATACGCCAACGGGCCGGCCAGTCGTATCCCCACCGATCCGTTCGAGGTAACGAAGAAGCCGTAGGATGGGACCATTGTCCCGTCCGTGCCTACGCGTAGCGGAACTCGCGGAGAGTTCCGTAGCCACTGAAACAATATTGAAGCATCGGAATTCTGGCGAATTCCGCTACGGACATTTTCACGGACGGGACAATGGTCCCATCCTGGGCTGCGCAAAAGGCGGCGATCTGGCTGAAG
>JBBDLY010000322.1:6486-22606 GCA_040878585.1 Pirellulales bacterium | reverse complement strand
CCTACGCCGTTACGTCACGAAGCAATCGCGGCCGTCTGCGCGAGCTATTTCACGTCACCGGGCGGGGTGGCGAAGAGGGCGACGACGATCAGCGGCGCCGTGAGTCCCAGAAATAGCCACAGCGACGGGGCGAAGCTGCCGGTCCAGTCGAGCAGGCCGCCCATGACAAACGGCCCGATGCTGGTGGCGGCGACCATCGAGGTCATCACGCTGCCGCGGATCTTGCCCAGGTGCCGGGTGCCGAAGTATCGCGGCCAGATCGTGTTTCCGACAATCATAATCAGCCCTTGCGACAGCCCGAACAGAACCATCGCCGCGTGGGCGATCGGTACGCTGTGGAAATCCAGCAGCAGCGTCAGTCCCGTCCACACGCCCGCCAGGCCGCCGGCCAGCAGCCAGTTCAACGGCACGCGATCGGCCAGCGGTCCGGCGACGAGTTGCGACAGCGCCATGCAGACGGCGAAGGTGGCAAACAGCGGAGCGACCCGCCGCGGATCGAGTCCGCGTTCGACGAACAGCGGCTGCAAGTTGAAGAAGATGGCCGTGCCGACCAGCGCCCAGGAGCCGATCGCGCCGCTGGCGATCCAGTAGCTGCGTCTGCGCATTGCCTGCCGCAACGTGAACTGCGGCCCGACGTAGGTGATTGGCAGCCGCGCCGGTTGCGGCGCTTCGGTTTTGGAATCGCGCATCGGCCGACTGCGCTGCGCGTCGCCGTCGACCCCTTGTCCCACGTCGGCCGGATGGTTGACGTAGAAGAAGGCCAGCAGCGGCAACATGATCGCGGCCACGCCAAGCCCCAGCACGACATAGGCGGCCCGCCAACCGAGATGGTCGATCAACAATGCGGTCAAGCTGGGGACCGCACCCATGGCGGCGGCCATGCCGATGCTGGCGATGCCGCTAACGGTTCCCAGCCGGCGGTGAAACCACAAGGCGGTCGTATTCGCGGCGGCCAGCGACAGTGCGCCTTGACCGAACATGCGGAGCAGCACGTAGGCCAGCAACAGGCTGAAGAAACCTTGCGCGGCCGCGGCCGTCAGGCAGGCGACGGCGACCATCACAACAATCACCGCCGTGGCGGCGCGGGCGCCGAACCGATCGATCGCCGCGCCGATCCACGAGATCGGCAAGCAGGCGATCAGCGTGCCGATCATGTAAGCGCCGGTCAGTTCGGCCAGCGAGATCCCCAAGTCGGCGCGGAGCGAATCGTTGAACACCGAACTGCAATAGGTCTGCCCCGGACTGGTGCAGATCATGCCGGCGATGGCGATCGGCAGCATCACCCAACCGTAGTACAGGCGCAGCCGATCGGCAAGCCAATGCGGGCGGCGCGGCTGTGGAGAATTCTGTGGCGGGGAATCCGCGGGCGAGACGGCGGCCGGTGCAGGTGAGTCATCCGTGGCGGGCAACGGTCGTTTCTTTCGTCCAACGCGGATCGCATGCCTAGTCCAGCAGCCGTTCTTCCTCGATCACAAACCGCTCTCCGCTTTCGCGATCGAGCAGCCCGCGAACGCCCGCCTTGCTGAAGTCTGCCCGCACCAGCGATCCGTGCGAAACGAGCAACTGCCGCCACTGGTCGGGCGTCACCCAGCAATATCCGGCCGCGGCGCGGAGCCGTTGGCGGTTTTCGTCGCGAGCGGCGAATTCAGGTTCGTATGTCAACATCGTGCGACTCCCAGGAAATCGGCCCCCACCGCAGGGCAGTTGGGCCGCAAAAATCGCATCCTTGCCCAAGTACTCGGTGTGAGAGTACTCCTTGCCGACGCATCGATCGGCCGCCGCGGAACGCCCGGCGGAAGCGTCATTTTCGGTCGCGCGGCCTTCTCGGGCAATCCCCCCGTGGCGGGTTACCGCAGCCAGCCTCGCAAATTCTTCATCGGCTTTTCACCTCAAAGTACGCCGGCGCTCACACAATCTTCACATTCGTCGGTTTAACTACAGGGAACGAGGATTCGTGCCAGCAGTGACGACTGTGGTATCGACGTGGGCATCGTGCCCGCGCAGTAGATTTTCGCTTCCGTTAGTTACCCCCGAATGAAGGAGATTTCGATGATTCGAACGATGATGGCGATGGCGTTTTTGGCTCTGTGCCCCTTGATGGCTTCCGGCCAAGTCCAGGTCGATCCCAAACTGCCCGACTACAAACCGGTGGAAGGCGTCTCCGGCAGCTTGAAGAGCATTGGCTCGGACACGATGAATAACGAGATGACGCTGTGGGCCGAGGGCTTCCTGCGATACTATCCGAACGTAAAGATCGAGATTGAGGGGAAGGGTTCGACGACCGCCCCGCCGGCGTTGATCAGCGGCACCGCGCAATTCGGTCCGATGAGCCGCGAGATGAAGGACGCCGAGATCGACGCCTTCGAGCAAAAGTACGGTTACAAGCCGGTCGGTCTGCCGACCTCGATCGACATGTTGGCGGTGTATGTCAACAAGGACAATCCGATCAAAGGGTTGACAATGCAACAAGTCGATGCGATCTTCTCCAAGAGCCGCAAGGGGGGCTATCCGTCGAACATCTCCACTTGGGGCCAGGTTGGCTTGACCGGCGAGTGGGCCAACAAGCCGATCAGTCTATACGGTCGCAACTCGGCCTCGGGAACGTATGGGTATTTTAAGGAGAACGGTTTGTTCAAGGGAGACTTCAAGGACGAAGTGAAAGAGCAGCCCGGCAGTTCCTCGGTGGTGCAAGGGTGCGCCAGCGACAAGTACGCTATCGGCTACAGCGGCATCGGCTACAAGACCGCCGACGTGAACGCGGTTGCGTTGGCGAGCGAAGAGGGCGGAGAGTTCGTGGACGCGATTCCGGCCAACGCCTACACCGGAGAATTTCCGCTGGCTCGGTTCCTCTACTGCTACATCAACTACAAGCCCGGTAGCGATCTCGATCCGCTCCGTCGGGAGTTCATCAAGTACATCTTCAGCAAGCAAGGGCAGGAAGACGTCGTCAAGGACGGATACTTCCCCGTACCGGCGGCCATCGCGGCCGAGGCGTTGCAGGGTGTTGGAATTGAAGCGGACTTTTAGCCACCGCGTTGTTTAAGGATTGTGCTTCCCCAGGGTTGATCAATCAGCCCTGGGGAAGTTTCATCGACTGGCGTCTTACTGGGCCGGCACATTTGGAATTCTTTTAAGGTGGGTGTTATGGCCGCTGGCCCGGAACAATCGGAAATACGCGCTCGCCGCCAACGGCGTCAGCGCAAGTCTCGCAAGAGCGTGCTGATCGTCGATCGGTTGGCCCAATTCTTGATCACCATTGGCGGCATTGGCACAATTGTAGCCGTTTCGTCGGTCTGCGTGTTTCTGGTGCTGGTCGTGATCCCGCTGTTTCAGTCTTCCCATTTGACGCGCGATCTAGATCAACCACTCTCCACGGCGCAAGCCTCCGCGGACCGCAAGGTCGTTGTCGGCGGCGTGGATGAGTATCTAACCATGGCATGGCTCGCCACCGACGACGGACTGTTGCGAACGTATCGCCCTGAATCGGGCGAGGAGCTTGCGGAAGTCCGGCTGTTCGACGCAGAGAAGGAACTGACGGCTTGCGTCTACGACCCGCGTGAGGACTATCTCGGGCTTGCCTTCGCCGATTCGACGATTCAACTCGGCAAGATCGACTTCACTACCCGCTTTGTGCCGCTGCACGACATTCCCGCCGACCTGCAAGACCTGCCTCCAGGGCAACGGGCCGCCTTTCAAGACGGTGTGATGGAACGCACCAACGAAGGACAATTCCGCCTGCAAACGTTACGAGTGGAGCTGGACGATCCGGTCGAATTGGAAGGGGGGGCGATCGCCGCTCGGCTGGATGTCTCTATTTCCTCCAGCGACACGGTCGTCGCCATGCTGACCCGTGATTCCGAGCTGCGGGTCGCCAAGGTCCGCAAGCGAAAGAATCTGCTGACCGGCAAGGAAACCTCAACGCTCACAGAGGGTAAATTGCCGGTGAAACTGCCCGAGGGAAAGCTTCCCGAATATCTGAAACTGGCCGGACTGGGAGATACGGTGTTTCTTGCCTGGGAGGACGGCTGGCTGCAGCGGTTCGATACCCGCCGCATCACCGCTCCGGTGTTCGCCGAGGAACTCGATCTGGTGGAAGAACCGGGCGAGCGGCTAACGGCGCTGGAATTCCTGATCGGCAAGACGACCCTCATGTCGGGAGACTCGCTGGGGCGCGTGCGAGCCTGGTTTCGCATCAAGCCGGAAGACGCCGAAACAGTCGACGGCGCCGTGCTGGTGGCGGCCCACGATTTGCCGGCCGGCGCCACTGAAGTTAAACAATTGGTCGCCTCGCCCCGCTCGCGAATGCTGGCGGCGATGTTTGCCGACGGTGTAATCCGATTGTACCACGTGACCAGCAATCAGCAGTTGGCTGACGCCGAGGTGGCGATGGGCAGCGGCCGGGCGGAACGGCTGATGATCGCGCCCAAGGACGACGCGATTCTGGCGATCGGTCGCGACCAACTCGACAGTTGGCGGATCGACTCCCCCCACCCGTCGGCAACCTGGTCGGCCATATTTGGCAAGGTGTGGTACGAGGGTTACAACGAGCCGAAGCACGTTTGGCAGTCCTCCAGCGGCACGGATGATTTCGAGGAAAAGTTTGGCATGATGCCGTTGGTGTTTGGCACCCTAAAGGCGACCTTCTATTCGATGCTGTTTGGCGCGCCTCTCGCCGTCCTGGCGGCCATTTATACGAGCGAGTTTCTTCATCCCAGGGTGCGCGCCAAGGTCAAGCCGACCATCGAAGTGATGGCCAGCCTGCCGAGCGTGGTGCTCGGTTTTCTCGCGGCGCTGTTTTTCGCCCCGATCATCCAGGACATCGTGCCGGAAAGCATCGCGTTTCTGGTCGCCCTGCCTTTCACCTACTTGTTGTTCGCTTACCTGTGGCAACTGTTCCCCGAGAAGCTGGCGGTGCGGATGCGGAATTATCGCATGGTCGGCATGGTGGTCGCCTTTCCCGCCGCAATCTTGTTCGCCATCTGGTGGGGGCCAATCATTCAGAATTGGCTGTTTGCAGGCAACATCATGGCCTGGCTCGACGGACAAATCGGCACCGGCACCGGAGCCTGGATGTTCATTCTGCTGCCGCTGAGTTGCGTCGCGGTGGCGTTTTTATCGGCGGCGTTCTTCAAGCCGATCTTGCGGAGCGTGACCGAAAGCATGGGCCGGCAGTCGTTTGCCTTGCTCGATCTGTTGCGATTCCTGCTCAACTGCTTGTTGATTCTCGCACTGGCCTATGCGGCTTCGTGGTTGTTGAACGCCGTCGGCTTCGACCCCCGCGGCACCTACATCGATACCTACGTGCAGCGAAACGCCTTGGTCGTGGGCTTGATCATGGGATTCGCGATCATTCCGATCATCTACACCATCAGCGACGACGCCCTCAGCGCAGTGCCCGACTCACTGCGAGCCGCCTCGCTGGGGGCCGGCGCCACCCGCTGGCAAACGACCATTCGCGTGATCATTCCGACCGCCATGAGCGGCCTGTTCTCGGCGATGATGATTGGCCTGGGCCGAGCGGTGGGGGAGACGATGATCGTGCTGATGGCCGCCGGCAATACACCCGTGATGGATTGGAACATCTTCAACGGCTTCCGAACCCTGTCCGCCAATATCGCAGTCGAGCTTCCCGAGGCGGTGCGCGACAGCACGCACTATCGAATGCTGTTTCTGGCCGCCCTGGCGTTGTTCGTAATGACCTTTCTCGTCAACACCGTGGCGGAAGTGATACGACTTCGCTTCCGTAAGAGGGCTTTCCAATTATGAGCACCGAAGTTCCCGAACTGGTGGAGACTGCTGAAAGCGTCGGCGACGCCCCGCGGCGGCGGCGGAGAACTCGCAATGCCGCCCACTCCATCCTCGCGCACAACGAGCCGATGGTGTGGCTCACCGGCGCCGGGCTGGTGATCTGTCTGGTGATGGTGCTTAGCCTGCTGCTGCTGGTCGTGAGCAAGGGAAGCGCCACCTTCTGGCCCAGCGCCTTGGTGCAGGTCACGACCGTCAACGGTAAGACGCACCTAGGCGAGGTCACTCGCGAAAGTACGTTCATGCTCTCCTTCCAGTCGCTGGGAGGCATGGAAGACGCCTCCCGTGAGCAGGCGACCAAAATTCTACATCCGTTGTATCGACAACGGGTGGTGGACCTGGTCGAAGCAGATCGACTTCAGTCCTACCTCGAAGGGTTGCTAGAAAACACCAAGGCGGCGATTCGGATTAGCGTAGCGCAAAATCCTACCGTCCGCGATGCAACGGCGAGCGAACGACATGCCCTGTTGGAGGCGGTCGACTCCGCCATGGAGACGGAGTCGGAAAGACTGACGACGGCCACCGCGCGCGCCGTCGAGGCAACGCTGGCCGACGAATCGGGCGACGAACTGCAGGCCTTGCGCGAACAATATCGCCAAACGCAAGCCGATTGGCGAGCCTTGTCCGACGTGGCCGCGATGCAAGCCGAATTTACTCCCGAGTTGCTCGAAAGTATCTGGGGTGCGCAATTGCTTTCCCTGTTGAGCTATGAGATTCAATACCCCATGGATCGCCGGCTCATCCGCACGGGCAACTTCGAATTGACAGGCGAACACTTTAATTGGGTCAGCGACTTCGAGGTGGTTGATGATGGCGAGACAAAACCGGACTGGGCCGTGCTGTTCGAGCGGCTCTCATGGGGACGTTTTTACGGGATACCACAGTCGCTGACCGCCGACGGCGAGGTGGTGGCCACCGGCCCCGAGGAAGTCTGGACAAGTTTCCAGAAGTATCACCCCGAGGCGCGCGACCGCTGGCATCAACGGCGGCGACTGGAGATCGTCGATATCGGCCGCATCAACCATGCACTGGAAGCGGCGCGCTTGGCTCTGAAAGATGTCGAATTGGCTCACGGTCGTGACAGCAGCCAATGGCAGGCGGCCAACGACAAGTTCACTCAGGACAAGGAAGTGCTCGACGCCGAGTTCGACCAGATCCGCAAGGAAATACAACGCATTGACGCGGAGAACGAAAAGTTCCAGGTACTCGTCAAAACGTCGGACGGCCAAGAGACGTCGCTGCAGTTGGCCGAGATTGTACGGGCCTTCCCAGCCAACCAACTATCGACCGTCGAACGAATTGGCGTCTATTTTTCCCGCTGGCGTGAATTCCTGCTTGACGATCCTCGCGAGGCGAATAGCGAAGGGGGCGTATTTCCCGCGATCTGGGGCACCGTGGTGATGACGATGCTGATGTCGATCGCCGTCGTGCCGTTTGGCGTGCTGGCGGCGCTCTATTTACGGGAATACGCCAAGGCGGGGCTGATGGTCAGCACCGTGCGGATCGCGGTCAACAACCTGGCGGGCGTGCCGAGTATTGTCTTCGGTGTGTTCGGTTTGGGATTCTTCTGCTACATCGTGGGCGCCAACATCGATCAGTTGCTCTTTTCGGCGAAACTTCCCACCGCGACATTCGGCACCGGCGGTCTGATGTGGGCCTCGCTCACGTTGGCCCTGCTGACGTTGCCGGTGGTGATCGTCGCCACCGAGGAAGCGCTGGCGGCGGTGCCGCGGTCAATGCGCGAAGGCTCGCTGGCTTGCGGAGCATCGAAATGGCAAACGATTCGCCGCATCGTGCTGCCGCGGGCAATGCCCGGCATCATGACCGGCATGATCCTGGCCATGGCCCGCGGGGCCGGCGAGGTGGCGCCGCTGATGCTGGTGGGAGCGGTCAAGCTGGCGCCGGAACTGCCGCTCGACGGGAGCTTCCCGTTCATTCACTTGGAACGAAGCTTCATGCATCTCGGTTTTCATATTTTCGACTTAGGCTTCCAAAGCCAGAACAGCGAAGCAGCCCAGCCGATGGTGTTTACCACCACGCTGCTGCTGATCGCGCTGATTGCGCTGATGAACGTGATGGCGATCATGTTGCGGTCGCGGTTGCGTAAGAAGTTCGACGCGGGCCACTAGCGATTCACCAACGACTTGCATTCCAATTTTTGAATTAATGAGGTGAGACCTTGAGTTACCAACAAGCTGTCGCCAGCAACGCCGCCGTCGTCCCCAGGGGGAGCGAACATAAGTCGGTTCACAATAGCCGATTGCAGGAGATTGCCGCCGGCAAGTCGTTTGAGCCGGTCATTCATGAGGCGGTCGCTCGCCAAGAGGCCATCCTGGAGATCGACAACTTCAACCTGTGGTATGGGACCACTCAGGCCCTGTTCGACTTGAATTTCAAGATCTCTGAATCGCAAGTCACGGCGATCATCGGTCCCTCCGGCTGCGGCAAGAGCACCCTGTTGCGGTGCGTCAACCGCATGAACGACCTGATCGACAGCGTGCGCATTACCGGCGACATGCGGCTCAATGGAGACACCATTTTTTCCCCGTCGGTCGACGTCATCGAACTGCGCAAGCGGATGGGCATGGTCTTTCAGAAGCCGAATCCGTTCCCGATGTCGATCTTCGAGAACGTCGTCTATCCGCTGCGAATCGACGGCGAACGGAATCGCGACGTACTCAACGAGGTGTGCGAACACAGCCTCCGCAGCGCGGCGTTGTGGGATGAAGTCAAGGATCGGTTGAACGAAAGCGGACTGAGCCTCTCCGGCGGCCAGCAGCAACGGCTCTGCATCGCCCGGGCAATCGCCAGCGACCCGGAAGTGCTGCTGCTCGACGAACCTTGTTCAGCGCTCGATCCGATCGCCACCGGCAAGATCGAGGACTTGATCCAAAAACTGAAGGGCGAGTATTCGATTCTGATCGTCACGCACAACATGCAGCAGGCGTCGCGGATCAGCGACTTCACAGCGTTGATGTACCTGGGACGGCTGATCGAGTACGGACCCACGGTTGAGATCTTCACTAATCCGCAGTTGCCCGAAACCGAAGACTACGTCACAGGCCGATTCGGCTGATGAACCGTGTGAGGCTGTGCGACATCAGCCTCAAACCTCAAACCTCAAGCCTCAAGCCTCAAGCCTCTATCCAGGAGTTCCCCCGATGAAAAGACTGCCCCTTTGCTTACTGCCGGCCGCCACGCTGGCCCTGTTGACCGTCGCCCCTGCCCCGGCCGCCGATCCGCCACCGCGGAATCAGGCGCACGTCGAGTACGCCCAGACGTTGTGGGATTTTCTCAACCGGCCCGGTGCGAACTACCGCAGTTGGACGCCGACGGAAACCGTGCTCGTCATGCCCTACGGTCCGGCAGCCGACGCCAACAGCAAGACGTATCAGAACCGTGTCGCCAGCGAAAGTCCTTCGTTGCCCGTCGGCTCGATCATCGTCACCGAGCATCTTCATGGCGAGGATGTTGTGGGAGTTTCCGTGTGGTATCGCCAGGCCGACGGCTATGACGCCGCCAACGGCGATTGGTACTGGGCTTACTTTACCCCGCAGGGCAAGCTGGCGCAGGCCTCGGGCGACAACTCGCCGTACGCCAAGCGCGGCTTTGTCACGGTCGAAGAAGATGGCCGCCTGTGGGTGCTGAAGATCGGCACGCCCGAACTGGCCGACTTCTTTAAGGATGGTGAACTCGCCAAGCACGTCGTGCGGCCGGGCGCAGGCCCGGGCGGCAGGACGATCAAAGCGCCCGACGCCGAAACGATCGACGAGTACCTGACCGCCAAGAGCGGTTTTGTAACCCTCATTGAGGACGGCCGCTTGTGGGTGTTTCACGAGTCGAGCGAAGAACTGGCCGATTTCACCTCGCAAGGCGAACTGGCCAAGCACGTTATCCGACCGGGCGCCGGCCCCGGCGGCATGACGATCAAAGCGCCCGACGCCGAAACACTGGACGAATACCTGCTCGCCAAGCCGGGCTTCATGACCAAGGTCGAGGATGGCCGGCTGTGGGTGATCGCCCTCGGTTCCGAGGAAGAGGCCGCCTTTAAGAAAGATGGCGAACTGGCCAAGCATGTGATTCAGCCAGCCGCCGGACCAAACGGCATGACCATCAAGGCGCCCGATGCGGAGACGATTGCCAAGTATATGGCCTCCGCCGAGGGCTTCCACGTCGTGCTGGAGGATGGCCGCGTGTGGGTCTTCAAGAGCGGCAGCCCGGAATACACGCAGTTCAAGCAGGATGGCGAACCAGCCAAGAGCGTCACGCGCCCTGGGGCCGGACCCCGCGGCGTGACCTTGCGAGCGGTCGACGCCGAAACACTCGACGCCTATCAGCGGGCGGTCAACTAGCCGGTTGCTGGCGACGGCAAGAACGCTACGGCCGACGCAAGTCGCCGAGCGTAAACCGCACGCGTTGCACGAGCCGGCCTTCGCCGCCGTGCAACGCGAGCTGGATCGTCGGATCGTCCGGCGTCCAGTCGATGGTAATCGTGCCAAAGTTGATCGCGCTGTAAACTTCGGTCAGGCGATGGTCGTTCCGTTCGCGTTCGTTGCCGCCGCCAGGCCGGTTGAGGCTGCTGCTGGTCAGGTCGTAGATGGGATAGCCGCTGGGCGATTGTTCGGCGGCCAGCTTCGATATCTCGCCATGGTGGCGGTCACCGCTGACGAACAACACGCCGCCAGCCTTGGTCTTGGCGATCAGCTCCAGCATCCGCCGCCGCTGGTGCGGGAAATTTTGCCAAGACTCCCAATGGTGCCCGTCGGCCACGAACTGAATGCTACTGGCGACGATCCGCAGCTCGGCCGGTTGTTGCAATTGCTGCTCGAGCCACTTCCACTGCGCCTCGCCGAGCATGGTTGCCGCCGGGTCTTCATTCGGCACGTAGGGGCCTTGGCCGCGGGGCCGCTCGCCGGCCGGCCACCGCACCAGCGGATCGCGGAAGTAACGGGTGTCGAGCAGAATCACCTGCACCCGCTTTCCCTCGGGACCAAACACCTGGGCGTCGTAAATGCCGGGCCGCTGGCGGCGGGGCGAATCGGCCGGCACGTTGAAGAAGTCGTTGAACACCTGCTGCGACTCGGCCCGCTTGGGATACTCGGCTCCGCCGTCGTTGACGCCGTAGTCGTGGTCGTCCCAGGTGGCGAGCACGGGGCATGTTGCCAGCAGCTTCTGATAACCCGGCATGGCGGCGAGTTTGGCGTACTTGGCCTTCATAATCTCCATGTCCTGGGTGTCGCCGTAGATGTTGTCCCCCAGAAACAGGAACAACTGCGGGCGGTAGTCGACAATCTGGTCCCAGATCGGCTGCGGCCGTTCTTGCGTAGCGCAACTCCCCAGCGCGATCCGGGAGATCGGTTCCTCCGCGAAGCACACCAAGGGGGCACCCAGGAGGGCGGCAATCGCGACGACTTGGCAGGCAATGCGGTAAAACATCGGGCACAACTCCGCAGTCAAAGAAAGGGGGGCACGGTTCTGCGATCAGCCTATTTGTAGCATGGCGTGGCTGCTGTGTCTTGCGACTGCTGGCGGAAGGCGAGTTCCATGAGGCCGATCCATGAGGCCGATCCATGAGGCCGATCCATGAGGCCGATAGGCCTTGCTTACTAACATAGTTTGGCGTAACCTTCAACGAGATCGTGTGTTGCGGTGTTTTTTATGGTTTTGTTCGAAATTTGACGGTTTCCAGATGGGCCAAGGTCTCCCGAACTTCGATAAACCTCCGTTGTTTGAGGTTGCGTTGGCGGTTCAGTTCCAGCCCCTGGAGAACTTCAAATCTGCCCACCTTGGGTTGCTCTGGGAGAGATACCGCGATGAGTTCCCATTAATCGAAGAACACTGCCTGTTGGAACCTCAGTTCGAACGCTTTGGCATCCGTCGGACCTCCACCGTTCCTTTCAAGCTTGAAATGATGGACAGGCCTCCGACACCGCGCTGTTGGTTCGTGAAAGAGAACGGTAGCCAACTGATTCAGGTTCAACGTGATCGTTTTATCCATAATTGGCGCAAGCGAGGAGAAGAGGCCAACTACCCGCGGTATGAAGCGATTAGAGACTTGTTCGAGAAGGAACTGGTTGAATTCGCTTCCTTCGTAGCTGAGGAGTCGCTTGGACCACTTGAGTTCAATCAGTGTGAAATTACTTATGTCAATGAAATCGAACCCAATAGTGTGTGGTGCGAGCACTCGCAACTCAACAGAATCTTGACTGTCTTCAGCGATGACTCGGGCGAGCAGGAACTTCCGAAGCTGGAAAACGCCAACTTGCGTGTTCGATTTCTTCTTGAAGGCGATGACGGCAAGCCAATCGGTAGACTTCACGTAAACGTTGAGCCTCGGCACCGAGCAGATTCCGGCAAGCCGATCTACTTTATGACGTTGACCGCGCGCGGTGCTCCAAAAACAAGTGACGTCAATGGATTAATGCATTTCCTGGACTATGGACGGCAAGTGGTAGTAAAGTCCTTTGCTTCATTGACCTCAAAAGAGATGCATGGCACTTGGGAGGGTCCACATGACTAGCAGCACACTTGAGCATTCGCAGTCGCAATTCCTATCGGAGAGCGAGTCTTGGTCAACCTCGACTCTTCCCGAGAGTGCGCGACTAGTTCGAGACTCAAGTGCGCATTGGCTCTCCGAAGTCGTAGCAGAACTAGTCGCGTTTCTGAGCTTGAAGCCCAACTGGGATTCCTACGAAGCAATCCCCGTACGTATTGAAAACGTTAAAACAGCTATCGAGTTGCTGTTCAACTTCTCTGCGGCGAGTACACCTCGTCCAAGCGTCGTGCCTACGAATCTTGGTGGTGTACAAATTGAGTGGCATCAGAAAGCAATCGACCTCGAAATCGAGATCCATAGTCCTGTCGCAATCGACGTCTGTTTTGAAGACTTGGAAAAAGGAGTGGAAAGGGAGTACGAACTTCGTAGCGATCTGCACATCCTAGAAGATCTGGTCTCGAAACTGAGCCAACAATGATGACGATTGCAAGGATTTGTGATGGCCGGCTCGGAGTACGTCGACGACCAATCGATCCTTGATGAAGAAGAGCTGTGGCGGCGAGTCCCTCCTCGACTCATCATATTCGACAACAACCTGGGCGTTTATCGGCCAACTTCCTCTGCTTTTGTTGATTCCCCTGACGGCTCACCGATGTCGGTTGTGATGGCTTCGGAAGCAGAAAAGCTGAACAGAACAGCTGATTCAGTTCTGATTGGACACGAGGGCTACTCGCTCGTTTCAATCAAGGTTTCCTTTGTGCGAAGTCTCAACCTCGGCGTTGTTCGGAATCCACTTCCAAACGAACAGGCCCATGCGCTCGTGTTCGGCAACAAAACGAAGTCCGTTCAAAGAAAGTTAGCCAAATCCGCGATTTGGGTCATTCACTATCAAGACCAAACGCCACCCTAAATATCCAAATTCGTCACTTCCAGCGCGTGCTTTTCGATGAACTCGCGTCGGGGTTCGACCTTGTCGCCCATGAGGATGCGGAACAGGTTGTCCGCCGCCGCTGCGTCGTCCATTTTGACTTGCATGAGCGTGCGATTGGCCGGGTCGAGGGTGGTTTCGCGGAGTTCCTCGGCGTTCATTTCGCCCAGGCCCTTGAAGCGGGTGATCTGCAAGCCCCGCTCGCCCGCTTTGCGGACTTCCGGCAGCAGTTGACGCAAGTCCTCGATCCCTTCTTCCGCGTCGCCGCGGCGGAGCACGTACCGCGACTCCTGCGAGCCGGTCCGCTCGATCGGCATCAGCGAATCGATCGTGAAGCCCATCTTGCGGAGGTCGTTGAGCAAGCTGTTAATCGTGCGGACCTCGTGCAATTCGACGATGTGCAGACGATCGGATTGATCGATCAGTCCCGCCGGCGTTTCGCCGGTCTTCGCACCGTCGTCGCCGGCGTCGTCCTCGGCCGGTGCGTCGTCCACGGCCAACTCGCCCCCTTGGACCTGTTCCTGTTGCTCGACAAAGTCGTTCAGTTCCGTCCGGTTCTTGAACCAGTAATCTTGCGGACCGAGGAACACGTGGAACACCGGCAGTTCGCCCGTCTCCGGATCGCGGCGCTCGGCATGGCCGCGGAGGCTGATGCCGCGGCGTTCCAAGGCCAGCAGCGGCTCCTCCATGGCGGCCAGCGCGCGGCAGAGCCGCTCCATCCGCTCGCCGTCGATCAAGCCGATCTGTTCGTCGCGGGGGTCGAAACTACAATCGGCCAACCCCATTTTCAGCAGCCGGTTCTTCATTTCCTCTTCGGTCTGCACGTAGTAGACGTCTTTCTTTTGCCGCACGCGGAACAGCGGCGGCTGGGCGACGTATACCTTGCCTTGGCGGACCAGTTCGTACATCTGCCGATAGAAGAAGGTCAACAGTAGCGTGCGAATGTGCGAGCCGTCGACGTCGGCGTCGGTCATGATCACGATCTTGTTGTAACGGCGCTTTTCGAGATCCTGGTCCTCGCCGATGCCGATGCCGATCGCCGAAATCATGCTGCGGACCTCGATGTTGGCCAGCACCTTGTCGTCGCGCGATTTGTAGGCGTTGATGATCTTGCCCCGCAACGGCAGGATCGCCTGATACTCGCGGAGCCGCCCTCCCTCGGCGCTGCCGCCGGCCGAATCCCCTTCGACCAGGTACAACTCCAACCGCTCCACTTCCTTGCTGGTGCAGTCTCGCAGTTTGCCGGGCAGGCCGCCGCTGGAGAGCACTCCCTTGCGGTCGCGGATCAGTTGCCGCGCCTTGCGGGCGCTTTCGCGGGCCTCGGCGGCGACAACTCCCTTACGGACGATCGTCTTGGCCGTGCCGGGGTTCTCTTCCAGGAACCGGGCCAACCCGTCGCCGGCCAGCGAATTGACGATCCCTTCCACTTCGCTGTTGCCGAGCTTGGTCTTGGTTTGTCCCTCGAACTTCGGCTCGGGCACGCGCACGCTGAGCACGGCGGTCAGCCCCTCGCGAAAATCCTCGCCGGTGGGAACCAAATCCTTGAAGATGTTTTCCTTCTTGCCGTAGTTGTTCAGCGTGCGGGTCAGCGCCGAACGGAACCCGCTGAGGTGGGTACCTCCTTCGTGCGTGCTAATGTTGTTCACGTAGGTATGGACGTTCTCGGTATATTCGGTGGAATATTGCATCGCCAGTTCGACCTCGATGCCGTCCACCTCGCCGGAGACGTACACGATCTCCTTGTGTGCTGGATCGCTGGATCGATTGAGGTGCTCGACATACTCCTCGATGCCCCGTTCGTAGCAGAACTCGTCGTGGTCGCCGGTCCGTTCGTCGCCGCAGATGATTTTCACGCCCCGGTTGAGAAAGGCCAATTCCTGCAACCGTTTCTGCAGCGTGCTATAGGTGAACTTAGTGGTCTCGAAGATTTGCGAGTCGGGTTTGAAGGTGGTCTTGGTGCCCCGCTTGTCGCTGGAGCCGACCCGTTGCGGATCGCCTTTGGCCACGCCCCGCTCGTACTCTTGGTGCCATACATGGCCGTCGCGAAAGACGTCGACCTCGGCCCATTGCGAGAGGAAGTTGACCACCGTCACGCCGACGCCGTGCAGGCCGCCGGAAGTCTGGTAGGCCCCCTTCTCGAACTTGCCGCCAAACTTGAGTACGGTCATCACGCCTTCGAGCGTGGAGACGTCGCGGCCCATTTCCTCGGACAACCCAGTGTGCTTGTCGACGGGAATGCCGCGGCCGTCGTCCTCGACGGCGACCGAACCGTCCTGGTTGATCATGCACTTCACCGCGGTGGCATAGCCGGCCATCGCCTCGTCGATCGAGTTGTCGACCACTTCGTACACCAAGTGGTGTAGGCCGCGGACGCCCGTATCGCCGATGTACATACTCGGCCGCTCGCGGACATGTTCCAAGTCGCTGAGGTGCTGCAAGTCCTTCTCGGTGTAGTCGGCCTTGCCCGACGGCGGACGCTTGATCGGGGGCACGATCGGTTGCTCTTCCGGCTGTTCCGGACTCGACTGATTTTCTTCGCTCATATACTGCTTTCTTATCGCACTTGTCCCACGCGGAATCGCACGTCGGCGATGTCGTGCGGGGCAAGCTTTTTGAGGATGGCTTGTTTCTGAAAGGTGAGTTCCTGGATCAGCATGTTGTTGGCCACCACCACCTGCAAGGTGCCGCGGCGCACTTCCACCGCCCGGCTGTGCGGGGCGAACGCATTGCCGGCGGCCTCGCACCAGGCGTCCTGCAAAGCAGCGGCAGACTCCTTGGCGGCAAAACCATGCCGAGCCATCAGTTCGCTAAGTGCTTCGGCGATTAGCTTGGGTCTCTTGTTCATTGTTTTCGCTTCCACACCAGACTTGCCGCCAAATCCTAAATCCTAA
>JBBDLY010000322.1:2549-6386 GCA_040878585.1 Pirellulales bacterium | reverse complement strand
CTAAATCCTAAACAATGTTCAAAGCACGAAAGTCAAAAGCTCTATCGGGTTGATAGCGATCGTTTTGAACATTTGGATTTTGGTCCTTGGGATTTGTTTAGGATTTGGAATTTAGGATTTAGAGCCTTCCTCATCACCGATCCCTGGCCATTGGCATGATCACGTAGCCGTAACCGTCGTCGGTTGTGCAGACGGCCGCCCGGTCGCTGTTTTCCAGATGGAGCGTGAAGGTCTTGTCGGGATCGAGCACGCGGAGGAAATCGCTCATGAACTTTGGGTCGAGCATGATCGCCACCTCGTCTCCGTCGTAGGCGATCGGCATCTCCACGTGCGACTCGCCCGTTTCGGCGCCGACCGCCGCCAGCACGGCGGTGCCGTCGCGGAACTGGAAATCGATGCCGCGGCTCTCCTCGCTGGTGACGATCGCCGCCTGCCGCACGCCGCTGTAGAACTGCCCCGCCGGCAATTCGATCGTGATCTCCGTGTCGCGCTGCGGGAATACGTCGCGCCACTTGGGAAAGCGGCCCTCGACCAAGCGGGCATAGATCGTGACGCGCGAACTCTTGATCAGCACGTCGTTGCTGCGGGCGGCAATCTGCACTTCGGCGTCGGCATCGCTAATCGCCCGTTCAATCAGATGCAGCGCCTTGACCGGGATAATCGTCATCTGGTCATTCGGCTTGAATTCACCCACACAGGTGGCCGGGCCTTCCATCTTGGCCAGCCGGCGGCCGTCGGTGCCGACGGCGGTCAGTTTATGTTCCTCGAACTCAAACAGCACGCCCCCCAACGCATAGCGGCTGCTTTCGTTGTCGGTGGCGAAGATCGTGCGGCGAATCACTTCCTTGAGAAAACGGGCGGGCAACACGTGATAGACCGGCTCGTCGAAGGTGGTCGGCGCGGGGAACTCGTCGGGGTTCTCGCCCGGCAACTTGAATTCGCTTCGCTCCCCTTTGACGCGGGTGCCTTGCGGATCGGCCTCGATCCGGATCTTCTCGTCGGGCAGCTCGCGAAGAATGGCGCCGAAACGTTGGATCGGCAACACCGCCGCTCCGGGCGCCTCGATCTCGACCTCGTCCACCTTGGTCCGCACGCCCACTTCCAGGTCGGTGCCCATCACGATCGCGCCCTCCTGGCTCACCTCGAGCTTCACGTTGGTGAGAATCTCCTTCGGGCTGCGAGTGGGCGCCACCGCGGCGGCGGTCTGAAAAGCTTCCAACAACTTGGTGCGCGTGCAGATGATCTTCATCGGTTTCCTTCCAACTTGCGTCTTGCTTGGCGATGGTGTTTGGTTTTGAGAGTTCGCCGGACGTTGTTTTGTTTTACTAGTTCTTAAATACTTTATAAGTAGTAGCAGTAGTATCAGGCCGTTGTTGGCCGTCCCGCATCGATTGCCAGTGGTCCAACTATGGGCCTTGCTTTATGTTGCCGCGATTCCGAAGCCGTCGATGGGAGTGCATAAGGTGTGATCTCGCTGTGGTCTGGCTGTCGCCACCCCGTCGTTGAGTGATGCTTGTGGTTGATGCTTTTCGGATGGCGGATAAACGGCTGTCAGTTCGGTGCGAACGAACAACACCCCGTGAACATGCTTTCCCCAGGGCTTACGCCGGTTGTAGTTCGCGGCGGAGTTCGTCGATGGTTTGCCGCAGTTGCGGATCGGTGTTGATTTGTTCGGCGATCTTACGGCAGTTGTGCAAAGTGGTTGTGTGGTCGCGTCCGCCGCAATAACGGCCGATGCCGGCCAAACTGTGATCGGTCAGTTGACGAGCCAGGTACATCAGTACGCTGCGGGCGGCCACGATGTGGCGTCGCCGCGACTTGCCGGTCAGATCGCTCAGTTGCAGGCCGAACTTGCGGAGCACTGCTTTGCCGATTTGCGGTAGTTCGACCGCTGCGCGAACCTGCTGTCGCGCCAAAAACCGCACCGCGTCCTCCTCGCTGATGGGCCGTTGCAAGCCCGCCACGTCGGCGCACAGTTTCGCCAGGGAAACGAGCAACCGCGGGGCAGGCTCGGCGAGTCCCTCGGCCAAGCGTTCCGCGGCGGCGGGCGTGAGGCGAATCTGCCATAACTCGGCCATCGCCCGCAGCAGAGCATAACGGGCCGCTGCGGCCGGCGGCGCGATCGGCACCAGCAGGCCGCTTTGCAGTCTGGCGCGCAAGTCGTGCGGCCAAGATTTCATTTCACCCGGCGGCAGGCGGCTGGTAAAGACCAACGGCACACCGCGGGCGGACAGTTCATCGAACACCGCGCGAAAGTGGGCCAGCGACGCGGGCGTTTGCCGCAACTGGTGAATGTCTTCGACCACCAGTAGGTCGATGTTGTAGGTTGTTTGTTGCCGCTCGGCTGGGGCTGTTTGATGTTCGTCCGTGGGGTCGGCTTCGGGGCGGGAAAGAAATCGTTTCAGCGGCAGCACCTTGGGCGACCAGTCGCTTGCCGACATATAGACGACGCCTCGCGAAGAACGACGCGTGCGGCGCCAATGGAAGGCGATGCCCTGGGCGAGATGCGACTTGCCGCAACCAGTTGGCCCGTACATCACCAGTGGACTGATCGACGAGAGCATCGCATTCGAATCGATCACCGCGCGGGTGGCCGCGCCCGCCAAATGATTCTCTGGTCCGGCAATGAACTCCAACTGGAAACGCCCGCCCGCTTGTGTCGACATCGACTGCGCAGCGGTCGAGGCCGCCGTCGGATGCACAGTCGTCGAATTTACAGTCGTCGAATTTACAGCCGAACCGCTTGCCGGTTCAGGCAAACCTTCGGCGGTCGCCGTGGCGAATACCTGCTCGGTGGCCGAAAATGGAATGGTGAAAACGCCCGAGATCACCGTGGGTCCATCCAATCTGTAGCCGCGGGCTTGTACCGTCGTAGACAACGACCGCGCGGGGTTGATAGGGAAACCCAGATTATAGACGTTCCGCGCCGCGAGGGGGAGGTGGAGCGGCCCTTTTTCGCTCGCTTTTTTGACGCCGTAAGTCGTTGACGCAACGACAGATGCGCTGGACTGCCTGGTCCACCTCCGCAGCCGTCGTGAAGCCGCCGAGGCTGAGCCGAATCGATCCCTCCAAAACCGCCGGAGAACAGCCCATCGCGATCAACACGCTCGACGGTTCGCTTGACCCGCTGGCGCAGGCCGAGCCGGTCGAGCAGGCGACGCCGGCCAGATCCAAGGCCATGACCAGCGCTTGTCGGTCGACGCCCGGAAAGGAGACGTTCGACGTCTGCGGCAATCGCTCGGCCTGGCCGCCGTTGACGACCAACTCGGCAAACTCCGCCCGCAGGTGCGATTCCATTCGATCGCGGAGAGCCGCCAGATGTTCGGCCCGCGCGTCCCCTTCTTCCGACCAGATCGCCAGGCAGCGGGCAAACCCGACCGGCAGCGCGACTGATTCGGTCCCGGCGCGCAAGCCCCCTTGCTGGAAGCCGCCGGCCAGCAGCGGCGCCAGCTTCAACTCCGGCCGCAATAGCAGCGCTCCGATCCCCCGCGGGCCGTGGCACTTGTGGGCGTTGAACGTCATGGCGTCGACGCCCAGTCCGCGAAAATCAACCGGCAATTTACCGACCACCTGCACCGCATCAGTATGCAACGGGGCGCCGGCTGCGCGGCAGATCGCCGACAGTTCCGCCAGCGGCTGCAAGACGCCCGTCTCGTTGTTGCCCAGCATGACGCTGACCACTTTCGTTTCGGGCGAGATCAGTTGCTCGGCGGCCGAGAGATCGAGTACGCCGTTGGCATCGACCGGTATCCGGTGGACCTGGTGGCCGCGCAGTGCTAGCTGCCTTGCAACGTCCTCCACGCTGGGATGCTCGATCGCCGAAATGACGATCTCGCC
>JBBDLY010000322.1:0-2449 GCA_040878585.1 Pirellulales bacterium | reverse complement strand
GCGTCGTCCATGTTAGGCATTATATCGATAGATCGACAAAAACCGATGATTGGCGTTGCCGCCGGGCGATGCTCGACGCTATTATCCGCCACAGGTCTCGATTCGTCTTATTGCCCCCCTCGCGATTCTCCTCCGGCATGCTATGGCCCACAAGAATTCCCACGGTTCGGCGACGCTCAAGGGGCTAATCATGTTGGCCGTGGCGGTCGGCGTGCCGTTCGTGCTGGCTACGCGGACCTCGCTGCCCCAGCGAATCGATCAGTTCCTGGTCGAGCGGCGGATCCTGCGGTCGGACGACTACACCTGGGGAGGGGGAGACGCGCCAAGTTATCTCGGCGGCAATTCCGTGGCCGACGTGTTGGCCCATTCTCCGCCGGGTGTTCCCATCGCCGATTCGGCGGTTGTGCCGGCCGGCTATGCACCAACGACCGGCCTCGCGCCGGTTGCCGAGTCGCAACTGTCCGGGGGGGAGCGGTTTACGGCCATTGAGCAGCGGTTGCGCGAGCTGGGAGCGGTTTATTTCGTGCTGGAGACGCGCAGCCTCGATCCGCCCCGCTATCGCTTTCTCTGTACGACCGCCCGGGCTGGCAATCAGAACGTCAAGCAAAAGTTCGAAGCCACGGCCGCCTCGGGCCTGTCCGCCATGGAAGACGTGCTCTACCAGGTCGAGCAGTGGCATGGCGGTTGGTAGTTGAATTTCGAAATTCAACTACCCAGCATCCGCCGCCGGTCGCTATACTCGGGGCAACTACACGTCTATAATGATGATAAAGACGATCAAGTTACTAATGATAGTCGATTTCCACGGTATCCAGATTATTTAGAGCAGGTGGTTCCAGATGAGCGAAGAGCAAGCCTTAGACGGCGTCGAAAAAATCAAGCTGGAGAGCCATTATCTCTGCGCGCCGATTCCCCAGGATCTGGCCGACGGCAACGACTTCTTCGGCCCTGAAAGCATCCAACTGCTCAAGTACCACGGCAGCTACCAGCAGGACGATCGCGACGTGCGCGTCGAGCGTCGCAAGCAGAAGCTCGACAAGCTGTACACGATGATGGTCCGCACCAAAATCCCTGGCGGCAAAATGTCTAGCGAGCAGTTCCTCGCCGAACTCGATCTGTGCGACCAACTGGGCAACAGCACGCTGCGGATTACCACGCGGCAAGGCTTGCAGTTGCACGGCATTCCCAAGCGGTCGATCCAAGAAACGATCCGGCGCATCAATCAGGCCGGACTCTCCACGCTCGGCGCCTGCGGCGACGTCAACCGCAACGTGATGAGCACGCCCGCGCCGTACCAAAGCGCGGTCCATCAACAGATGCTGGCCACGGCCGAACAGTTGGCAACTTACTTCGCCCCCCGCAGCAGTTCCTATCGCGACATCTGGCTGACCGATCCGGAGACGGGCGAGAAGGAGCAAGTCGGTCAACAACACGACATGGATACGAGCCTGGCGGGCGACGAGATCGAGCCGATCTATGGCAAGCGGTACCTGCCGCGGAAGTTCAAGATGGGGGTCGCCACCAGCGACGACAACTGCGTCGACCTCTACTCGCAGGACATCGGCTGGATGGCGATCGTCGAAGATGGCGAACTGATCGGCTACAACGTGCTGGTCGGCGGCGGTTTCGGCGTCACGCCCAGCGCGGCGAAAACCTTCGTTGCCGTCGCCAAAATGCTGTGCTTCGTACCGCCGCAGCAAGTGCAGCCGCTGGCCGAGGCGATCATCACCTTGCAGCGCGACCACGGCAATCGTGAAGACCGCAAGGTCGCCCGACTGAAGTACGTGGTCGCCGAATGGGGTGTCGAGAAGTTCAAGCAGACGCTGGAGCAACAATACTACGGCCAGCCGTTGGAGGCGCCGCGGCCGATCGACGTGACCGGCTACGACGACCACATGGGATGGCGCGAACAAGGGGACGGCCGCTGGTTCTACGGGCTGAACGTCGAGAACGGCCGCATTCTCGACAACGAGCGAATGCAATTAAAGTCGGCGCTGCGCAAGATTTGCACCACGCTGCGCCCGCCGATCTATCTCACGCCGCACCAGAGCATGTTGTTCGGCGACATCGAGCCGGACGGCAAAACTAGCCTGGAAGCGATTCTGCGTAAGCATGGCGTGCCGTTGACCGAGGATTTTTCCACCGTCCGCCGCTGGTCGATGGCCTGCCCCGCACTGCCGCTATGCGGCCTGGCGGTGACCGAGAGCGAGCGGGTGTTGCCCTCGATAATGGACGCCCTGGAGGCGAAGCTGATCGAGCTGGGCTTGCAGGACGAGGTGTTCACGGTTCGCATGACTGGCTGCCCCAACGGCTGCGCCCGGCCGTACAACAGCGACGTCGGCCTGGTCGGCCGCACGTTGGACAAGTACACGATCTTCCTCGGCGGCCGAGTCCTCGGCGACCGGCTCAACTTCGAGTACAAGGACAAAGTCCCCACGGCCGAAGTCGT
>JBBDLY010000321.1:0-3551 GCA_040878585.1 Pirellulales bacterium | reverse complement strand
AATCTCCCAACGAAATCCCCCGAATAACAACACTTTCAGGACAGACACTAGCTAATTCCGCCTTTCTCATCGTCTGCACCGTATTCTCGAAATGCAACATGCCAGCGTGGTCTGTCTGGCGATAGTCTTCGCCAAGTGTTGCCGCCGTCATCCATCGACCTCTTCCAAATCTTGAAGGCCGAACAATCGTCAACGAACTGGCCCCTTTTGAAGCGGTCAGTCGTTTGTACCATGTGTTCCGTTGACTGCTTTGATTCGCGCGATCTTTGACTTCGATCTTGAATGCAAGTACATTCTCCTCCAACTGCAGGTACTTGTTTTCTTGGCGATGCCACCAGAATCCCATAAAGCCTCCGCCTTTATTGGGCACGTAGTCCCAAGAACCATCAGCGAACTTGCTCTGCAATTTCAAGAAGAACCCGATCCAGCAATCCCGTTTCCAATTTACAACGGCGGTGGTGGAATACGCCTGCACCGCCTCCTCAATCGCAGTTAGATACTGATAGAAATCCAAGACCACCTGATCCCTCACTCCTCTTTCAATTCCAGTTCGAAGTACGCCAAGCATGTCGCTGCGAAGATATATACCGTATCCAGCTTTCTCGATCGTAGCGTAATTGCATTGGTCGAAAGTCTTAAAGTAAATGGCGGGAAACTCCTTCACCCTGTATTCTTTCTCCACGCTCTCTATGTATCTGGTCAACTGGCCGGAGTGATTCTTAGTTTGCGTCTTATCTTCTATGAGCAAGGGTATTTTGCCGTTTATCTCGGCAAGCACGTCTATATTCCTGTATTGCTTCTTGATGACAACACTATTGATTTCTCGAGGGTAAATATGCCCGGCTCTCTCAAACAAAGATCTCAGAAAGCAAAGCCCGGTTTCGTGAAGGTCTGCATCCTCGGTACGACATCGTGGATCTGCCCAACAAAGAAGCCAGCTAATGAATGCGTCTTGTGACAACTCGCTCGTCGCAAAGTTGAAGAGATTGGGTCGCATGTTGCAGTCCGCAGCAGGTATTTCGATTCTAATTGCGCTATCTATAGTCTCGCGATAATTTCCAAGCAAATCTCCCGCACCCGCCCGGCATTGATGTTGGGATTGCGTTTCTTGGCCTGGCCGATCAACGCGCCGGCGGCTTGCAGTTTGCCCTCTTTGACGTCGCTGACGATCTTTGGATTGGCGGCGACCAGTTCCTCGCACATCGCGATCAGTTCCGACTCGTCCACCTTCTCGATGCCCATCCGCTGCATGACCGTGTCGGCGTCGTCGCCCGTCTCGATCATCTCGGCCAGTACCTCGCGGCCGCGGCTGGTGTCGACGTCGCCGGCGGAGACCTTCTTCAACAGATTGGCCACTGCCGCCGGGCGGAGCGGAAACTGCTCGATCGTGATGTTCTTCTCCTTGAGCGTCCGCAGCATGTCCTGCTGCAGCCAGTTGGCGGCCAGCTTGCCGTCGCCGCTGGCTGTGGCTAGTTCGATATAGTAGTCGACCACCGGCTGGCCTTGGTTGACGATTACGTCGGAGTCGTAGGCGGTGGCGCCATAGTCGGCTTCCAGGCGGCCGCGCAGCGCCGCGGGCAATTCTCCCAGCCGCTGCTTCACTTCGAGGATCTCCGCCGCCGTCACCGTAACCGGCACCAGATCCGGTTCGGGGAAGTAGCGATAGTCACTCGATTCCTCCTTGCTCCGCTGGCCGCGAGTTTCGTTTGCCACGTCGTCCCAGCCGCGAGTTTGCTTCGGTACGTCGCCCAGCTTGTTGCCGGTCTCTTGATAGATTTCCCACTGCCGGACGGCTTCGTACTCCATTGCCCTTTCGACGGCGCGGAAACTGTTCATGTTCTTCACTTCGACAATCGGCGTGGCGACTTTGCCTTCCGGCGTGTCGACGTGCAGGTTGATGTTGGCGTCCACACGCAGGCTTCCTTCCTGCATATTGCAGTCGGAGACGCCGAGGTAGGTCAGCAGGAGTTTCATTTCCGTGAGGTAGGCTTTGGCCTCCAGCGGCGACCGCATGTCGGGCTGGCTGACAATTTCCAACAGCGGCGTGCCGGTGCGGTTCAGGTCGATCTGGCTGTCGGCCGCGCCGTGAACCTCGTCGTGGATGCTCTTGCCGGCGTCTTCTTCCAGGTGGGCGCGGATGATGCCGACCTTCTTGGGCGCGAACCGGCCCTTGGGATCGGCGATCTCCAGGTAGCCGTTGTACGACATCGGCAAGTCGAACTGGCTGATCTGATAACCCTTGGGTAGGTCGGGATAGTAATAGTTCTTGCGATCCCACTTGCTGTACTCGGCGATCGAGCAGTTGAGCGCCGCGGCGGTCTGTTTGGAGAACTCGAACGCCTGCCGGTTCATCACCGGCAGCGTGCCCGGCATGCCGATGCAGATGGGGCACGTTTGCGTGTTGGGCGGCGCGCCGAACCGGGTGCTGCAACGGCAAAACAGCTTGGTCGCCGTGGCCAACTGCACGTGAACTTCCAGGCCGATGACGATGGTGTAGGGGGCGTTCATAAACATACCTGGACTTGAGACTTGCAAGCCAATCGAGAATCAGGGGAGAATGACGAATGTCGAAATCAGAATGAAGAAGGAATGACGAAACCCAAATGACGAAATCGTTCGACATTCGTCATTCTGATTTCTTTCGTCATTCGGGCTTCATCATTCGTCATTTTGGTCCTCAACGCAGCGGCGCTTTCTTTAGGTGCCAGTCCGTTTCTTGTTGATACATGTGGGCCGCTCGCAGCAATGTTTCTTCCCCCAGCGCCGGACCTTGTAGTTGCACGCCGATTGGCAGGTTGCCCGTGGCGAACCCACAGGGCAGCGAGATGCCCGCGATGCCGGCCAGGTTGGCGCTGACCGTGTACAAGTCGACCAGGTACATTGCCAGCGGGTCGTCGACCTTGTCGCCCAGCTTGAAGGCGGGCGTGGGGCTGACCGGACCGATCAGCATGTCGCATTGCTGGAACGCCTCGTCGTAGTCGTTGCGAATCAGCCGCCGCACCTTCAGAGCTTTCAAGTAATAGGCATCGTAGTAGCCGGAACTCAAGGCGTAGGTGCCGAGCATGATGCGGCGCTTCACCTCCGGACCGAAGCCTTCGGCCCGGCTCTGGCGATAGAGCCGCACCAGCGGCGTGTCGACGTCCTCCGCTTCCGCGTGCTTGCCGGCGGCGATCAGGGCGTTCTTCTCCGCCTCCAACTCGGCCAGCATTGCTTGCTCGTTACTGCGATGGCCGTAGTGAACGCCGTCGTACCGGGCGAGATTGCTCGACGCTTCGCAGGGCGCAATGATGTAGTAAGTGGCGATGCCGTACCTGCTGTGCGGCAGCGAGATGTCGACCGTCTTGGCGCCGAGCTTTTCGTATACCTTGACCGCTTCGCGCACGGCCGACTCGACGTCGCCGTCCAGCCCTTCTCCGAAATGCTCGCGGACGATACCGAGCTTGAGTCCTTTCAGCGGCTGCTGAATCGATTGGCTATAGGCGGGAACTTCCTGCGGAATCGATGTGGAATCGAGAGGATCGTGACCGGCGATCACTTCCAGCAACAGGGCC
>JBBDLY010000320.1:0-3556 GCA_040878585.1 Pirellulales bacterium | reverse complement strand
CGGTAACTGACCGGCAGCCGCTCGAACAACTGGTTGTCGGTTAAGGGGCGGATGCGGTCTTGCGACGTGTCGTACAGAAAATTCATCCCCGCCGACGCCCGCAGCTTGAGCGGACGGTGCGTCTGGTGCTGGATGTCGACCCGCAACGGCGCCTCGCGCAGCTCCGCCGGCAGCTCCGCGCGGATCGCTTGCTCGGCCAGGTTCGCCGACTTGAACACCGAACTGCCGCTGGAGTCGCGCTCCTGATACACCAGGTGCCGCTCGCAAACCATCTGCCAGGCGATCTTGCGATCGAGCAGGTCGCGCCACCGCTGGCCCAGTTCCCGCCGCCGCGGCTCGTCGCTGGCGTGCCACCGAGAGACGTCGACCAGCAGCGACCATTCGGTGAACTGGCGATACTCGTCGAGGTGCTCCAGCGGATTGCCTGGGAACAGCAGGTCGCCGCCGTCGTCGAACAGGTCAGCCAGCATCAGATCGATCGCCTGCACGGTGCGATGGAAGTAGATGGTGCGGAACAATTCCGCCCGCATGGCCATGAAGCTCATCAGCGCGCCCATGCCGCGGTCGTGGATGGTGAGACCCGCCTCGGTAAAAAAGCTGTAGTGCAGCAGGCGATCGAGATCGAACGCCCTGGCGTTGTAACCGCTCATGAAGGCGTCGCGGAGTACGAAGTCCATGTTGTCGATGGTGTAGATGCCGCAGAACAGGCTCCGCAGCAACAGCAGCCACCGCGGCCAGTGGGCGTCCTCCTCCGGTCGTGGCCGGGTGATGAGCATCGTGATCTGTTCGGGATCGAGCCGCTCGTCGTCCCGCAGGCGTCCGCGGGGGTTGCGCCGCACGCCCCGCAACGGCTCGGCCAGCTCTTGAAGAATGATGTGGCTGCCGAGCGTCTCGTGCGTGAGGCCGTACTTCTTGAGAAACTTGTCGTCCAAGAAATGCCCAAACGGCCCGTGGCCGACGTCGTGCAGCAGGCCAGCCATGCGGACCAAGGTTTCGACGTAGGCTCGGCTGGGACAGTCGGGACAGACTTCGCGCAGGCTGTCGTAGAAAGCCTCGACCGCGCGACTCCCCAGGTGCATCACCCCCAGCACATGCTGAAAGCGGGTATGCTCCGCCGTGGGAAACACCCACCAGGCGGTTTGAAGCTGGTGGATCTGCCGCAACCGCTGAACCCAGGGGTTATCGATAATCTCCCGCTCGGAGACCTCGCCCTGGGGCAGCCCCTTGGGAGACACAAAGGGGATATATCCGTGGACGGGACAGTGGCTGAGACTCTCGTTGCGATAGTCCTTCATGGAAGATTCCGCTCAATTTTAGAATGGTTTGGCCGATGTTTAGGGTGCAATTGCCAGCAATCCCCCTATTCGGCTCGACTGCCGGCCCGGCCAGCCTTGATCTAAACCGCCAAGAGTTCGTATCTTAAATAATAAGCAAAGCCGCTCTAGCGGCCTGGCGGCGGTTTCCGTACATTTCTTCCCCGAAAGCTAATTCACGGCTCGCGACGCGGGTCGCCGACTCCAACATACAATTTCTCGTCCTTTATCGCGACCATGCCAGTTTGCTTCCAGTTGGCGGAAGCGGCTCGCGCGGCGGCGGACATAGGAGTTTTACAAGTGCATATTCTCGATCGGTTTCGTTGCGGGATCGCCACTTTTGTCATCGTTTCCACTGCGGCGTCGATTGCCGCGGCACAAAAGCCGAGCGACGAACTGCTGCCTGAGACCACCAAGGGCTACATTTCGATTCCCTCCGGCGAGGCGCTGGAGACGCAGTTCAACAAGACCCAACTGGGCGAATTGACTCGCGACGCACAAATGAAACCGTTCGCCGACGACCTGAAGGCGCAAATCCGGCAACGGATGGCGGCCGACAGCACGATCGGCGTGTTGTGGGACAATCTCCGCGGCGTACCGACCGGCGAGGTGGCGATGGCCACCTTCAAGCCAACGGCAACCACGGCGGGCACGGCATTGATCGCCGTGGTAAAGGGGAATGAGGAACAAGCGAAGACCGCGCTGGATAAAGTGGACGCGAATCTCAGGCTGAAGCGCGCCAAGCTCAACCGGGTCAAGATCGGCGAAATCATGATGAACGTCTACGACATTCCGGCACCGCCGGCCGGCGGCAAGCCGGAGACCGCGGTATTTTTCATTCACGACGGACAGTTGATCGGCGTCGATCACCGCGCAGAAGCAGAGGCGATTGCTCGGCGGATGGCGGGCCAAGCGAACGACTCGCTTTCATCCTGGGTGGTCTACCAGAAGGTTCGCGCCCGGATTGATCAGGACGCCGGGGATCTCACGCCCGAGGTAAAATGGTTCATCGAGCCGTTCGGCTACGTGGAAGCGATGCGGATCATCGGTCCCCAGGAGGAGAAGCGGGGCAAGGACATGCTCAAGACGCTCAAGAACCAGGGTTTTACGGCCATTCAGGGCTTCGGCGGCAATGTGAACTTCGCCGTGGAAGGGGGCCGCGATATTTTGCATCGCACGTACATCTACGCCCCGGCCGTGGAGCGCGCCGCCGACGACGACAACAAGGACAAGTACGATCTGGCCGCACGGATGATGAAGTTTCCCAACAACCCCATGCACGACCCGCCGAACTGGGTGCCGCGCGACCTGGCAACCTATACCAGCGGCTACGTCGATCTGGCGAACGCGTTTGAAGCATCCAGCACGCTGGTCAACGAGTTGGCCGACGCGGAGGTCTTTGAAGACGTGATCGATGGCCTGAAGAACGATCCGAACGGGCCGCGGATCGACGTCCGCGAGGAATTACTGGCGCATCTCGACAACCGCTTGGTGATGATCACCGACAACATCGTTCCCATTACGCCCGAAAGTGAACGGGTCTTGATTGGCGCGAAAGTGAAGGATACGGCCGCCGTCCGTGAAGGGGTGCGCAAGTTGATGGCCAACGACGCGTCGGTCCGTCGTCGCGAATACAACGGCCACATTATTTGGGAAGTGGTCGAGGGAGAGGCGGACCTGCCGGAAGTGAATGTCGAGGGCTTCGGCTTCGATCCACTAGAGAACACCGCCGAAGAGGAACAGCAGCAAGCGCCCAAGATGTTCCCGCACGCCACCGTCACGGTGATCGACGGTTGGGTGCTGCTCGGATCGCACATGGACGTGATGCACCGCATACTCGATACGGTCGATAATAACGCCCCGACGCTGGCGGCGGCGGTCGACTATCAACTGGTCCGCGCCGAGGCGCAGAAGCTCGGCGAGGGGAACAACTCTTGCCAGACTTTCTCGCGCACCGACGAGGAATACCGCGGCACCTACGAACTGCTCAAGAGCGGCAGGATGCCCAAGTCGCAATCGCTACTGGGCAAGGCGCTGAACAACGTCTTCAGCACCGATGAAAAGCCCGGCGAGGAACGCAAGCAGCGGCTCGACGCCACCAAGTTGCCCCCCTACGAGGTAACGCGGCGGTATCTTGGCCCCGGCGGGGTGTGGGTTGTCAGCGAGGATGAAGGCTGGCTGGTCACCGGCATTCTGCTGCCGAAACAGTTGCCCGTGGCGAACCTGAAGCTAGGCAAGGGGAA
>JBBDLY010000319.1:0-3567 GCA_040878585.1 Pirellulales bacterium | reverse complement strand
AACCTACTGATTAAGAGTCAGTTGCTCTGCCAATTGAGCTAAGGGGGCGCGGGTGGCGAGCAGGTCAGTTTACGGCAACGTGTCCCGTTCGCCAAGTGGACGCTGAAGCCTGCCCGCGTGGTGGCGGCGTCTCGCCGCCGGAGAGCAAATCTCGCCGCCGCGGGGCAAATCGCACCGCGCAGAGCCGCGCGGTTCGCCGATCTCGATTTTCATCCGGGAATTCGCTTTACAGACTGCCCGCGGACGTCTAGTATGAACTGCCGGAACTGCCTTCCGTGCAAGGGGGGTTCGCCGCCCGCCCGTTTTTTGCCTTCAACTCCCTGGCAATCTCATGTCGCAATTTGATCCCTACGTCGAATGGCTGGGCATTCGAGACTCTGTCCGGCCCCCTTATCATTATCGCCTGTTGGCCATCGAACTGTTCGAGTCCGACCCGGACGTGATCGCCAACGCGGCCGATCGGCAGATGGCGTTTCTCCGCACGCTGCAAACCGGCGGGCGGGTGCAGGAGTCGCAACAGTTGTTGAGCGAAGTATCGGCCGCCAAGACCTGCCTGCTCAACGCCACCCGCAAGGAGCAATACGACGCCTGGCTGCGCGAACAACTGCGCGGCCGTCAGGAGGCGCCCGCGGCGGCGCGCCCGGCCGTGAGGGGCGCGGCGGCGGCCAGTGCGCCAACCGAAGAGGCGTTCGCCTTCGTGACCGACGACGCCAAAAGGTCCGCGCCGCTGGCCTCGCAGCAGCGCCGGAAAAAGAAAAGCCCCGCCGTGCCGCTGGCCCTGGCCGGCGGCGGTCTGGTGTTTGTGGTGGCGGTGCTGCTGGTGATTATGAACATGGGCGGGGCGCCAGACCCGCCGCGACCGGCGGGCGACAACCGTGTCGCGGCATCGGAGCCGCGGCGGCAGCCGGCCGAGAGCGAGCCTCCAGAACAGGAACCGCAGCGCGAACCGCAGCCGCCGGCGGCCAACCCGACGCCGCAACCGGTCGATCCGCCGGCCAACAAGGTGGCTTGGGAGAATGCGCCCACCGAGATGGCTCGCAACGCGATCGACTCGTTCAATCAAAGCCGCGAGTACCGCATGTCGCACGAGACGTTCGAGTTGCTCAACCGTGCGCGGACGGAGCTTGGCCAACGGAAACTGAAAGAGGCCGCAGCGACGCTGGCCGAGGCCAAGCTAGTGATTCAGACCGACGACGATCAGGCCGAAGTCGCCCGCTTCGAGGCGTTGCTGCAACTGCTGAGCGAATTCTGGCAGGAGGCCGAAACGCACCTGGCGACGATGCAACCGGACGACGAATTGCAGTTCGCCGCGGCGCGGGCGAAACTGGTTTCGATCGACGAGCGGCAGTTCGTGCTGGCCGACGGCTCGGCCCAGCAGAGCTTTGTGCGCGAGTTCGAGCAACTACCGGCCAACGTGGCCGTGGCCCTGGTGGCCGCCGGGCCGTTGCAAGTGCGCGATCAACTGCGGATCGCCGCCTTCTGGGCGGTCGACCGAGCGGGCGATCTTGGCCGGGCACAGTTCTCGGCCAACGACGCCCGCGAGCAGGGCCTCGACGCCGACCCGGTCTTGCGAGAGATCGCCTTCGATCCGAGCCTGGTCTCGGTGGTCGGCGGCCCGCGGGTGGCGGTGGGGGAACCCGGCCCCGGCGGCTTCGCCGACAGCACTTATTTGGCCAAGGATCCGCCGGTCGAGCGGCTGGCGGCGCCCTCCGGCGACGAATTGAATGCCGCCCTGGCGGAACTGAAGACCTCGCTGGAAGCCCAATATGCCATCGCCGAGACGCCGGCCGGCCGAACCCATTTGATCCGCACGCTGCTGGGACGACTCGACCAGCAGCTTAGTCCGGCGGCGCGGTATGCGATGCTGTTCGAGATTCAGAAACTGGCGATCGCCGGCGGAGACGCGGCGGCATTCTTGGACGCCACCGGTCAGATGGCCGCCCGGTTCGACATCGACAAGGGCCGCTTCCTGGCGGCCGGAATGGCCCGCATCGGCGAGACGCTGCCGGACGACGCGCATCGGCAGGTCTATTGCGAACAGGGACTGCCGGTGGTCGACGAATTGATGGAAGCCGACGCCTACGAGGCGGCCGAGTCGCTGCTGAGGAACCTGGCCAACGTGGCCCGGCAGGTCGGCTCGATCAGCGCCGACCAGCGCAAGGCGATCACCGACAAACGAAAGCAAGTGGTCGAGGCAAAGACTCTGTACGAGCGGTTCGCCCAGGCCCAGCAGAAGCTGGCGGCGGAACCGGACGATCCGGCCGCCAACCACGTGGTCGGCACGTACCTGGCTTGGCGGAAGGGGGACTGGCCGCGGGGGCTGCCGCATCTGGCCAAGTCGAGCAATCCGCAAGTCAAGACGGCGGCCACCATCGAACTGTCCGCGCCGCGGACCGCAGTCGAGCAAAGCAGCCTGGCCGACCTGTGGTGGGAGATCGCCGAAGTCCAGCCCGAGGGCGAACCGGCGGCGCTGGCGGTGCGGGAACATGCGGCCAGATGGTACCAATCGGCCTTGCCGGGCCTCGCCGGCGACGAGGCGGCGCAGGCGTCCGCTCGGGTGGAAGCGGCCCGCAAGATCGCCGATGAAATCGAATCGGGGCCGGAAATGTATCGCGCGCTGATCGACGACGACATGGTTGGTTTCAACATGACGCGACCTTGGTCGGTCGGCCAATCTTCTGGCTTCGAAAAGCGGATTCGCTATCGATTGCCTGGAAACGGACAATACCAGGCGCTCTGGGTTTTCGAGAACGTACCTCGTGGGAAGTACCGAATTCTTGCCACTTGGCCCACGGGCAGTAGGCTACCGGAGCCACGCGGCTCCAATGTCGTTTACGTACTGAAGGACGGCAGGAGACAAGTTGGTACGGAAACGGTCAGCCAAGCATTGCCGCCCCAAAAGGATGCAGAGATCAAGGGGCACGCCTTTCAGCAACTCGGCGTGGTCGAAGTGAAAAGCGGCGAATTCAGGTTGCTGCTAACCGATGTGGCCAACGGCTTCGTCATTGCCGACGCGGTGGCAATCGTGCAGGTGGAGTAAAGTACGACGGCTCTCCGAAGCCGTCGTGCGAGAAACTTCAGTTTCTCGCAGTCCATCAAGCACAAACTCGCGCTACCACTGCACATGCCGTCGTTGCACGGGCCGTTGGAATGACGAACCGCTTCGTGCATACTCGGAGCAATCGCTCCTCGTCAGGCGGCCTCGGAGGGCCGCCCTACAGGCAAGTACGACGGCTCTCCGAAGCCGTCGTGCGAGAAACGATCGTTTCGAGGAGTCCGCTCGTAGGTAGTGATTCTCCGCCGCTAAGAACCGTCGCGCCTGGATTGCATCGCAGCGTCTGTTGGCACCGGGATACGCCTCGAAACTGAAGTTTCTCGCAGGACGGCCTCGGAGGGCCGTCGTACATCATGTCCTCCGAGGGCCGTCGTACATAACGGCCTTGCAGGGCCGCTTTACAGGTCTTGCCGGCCCAGGGTGCAAGCTGGCTTTCTCGATGCTAGAATTGGGCTGCCAGGAATCGTTGCGTCGTGTTGACGCCGACCGCTAGAGGCCCGCCGTTGAATACT
>JBBDLY010000318.1:0-3572 GCA_040878585.1 Pirellulales bacterium | reverse complement strand
GCGGCTGCCGTGGCGATTGCTTTGGCTGCTTCGTTGGCGACGAACTTGTTGCCGTCGGCCGACAGGTGCACGCCGTCGCTGGTGAGAATGCCGCGCCCCTGGTTATCCGGGTTGTGCTCCTTCAGATACGCCTCGAAGGCGCCGCGCAAGTCGCACAGCGTAATGCCTTGCTCTTGGGCCACCCGGCGGCTGACGTCGGCATATTCGGCGAGCATCTCGTCCAGTTTGTTTTCGCCGTAAGCCATCTCGCCAATCACGCTCGGCGTGGCGAGCACCACGACGGCGCCGGCCTCCTGCATCTTGTCGATCAGTTCGTTCAGCCCCGCCTCGAATTGGTCCTTGGGCGTGCCGCGGCCGTTTTGCGAGTGCCACACGTCGTTGATGCCGATGTAGATGAACACGATCGTGGGGTTCTTGCTCAGCACGTCGCGGTCGAGCCGCTTCTGCAAGTCGGGCACCTTATGGCCGCTGATGCCGGCCGGAATGATCTTGATTTCCCGATCGGCGAGATTCTTTTCAAGCGCCTGCTCGATGATCGAAACATAACCGCCCGGCCGCGCGCCCCCTTGGGTGATCGAATCGCCAAAAAAGGCGATCGCGTCGCCTTTCTTCAGCGGCGAGTTTTCGCCGGCGAGCCGGTCGACGCCGTCGGTTTCAACGGCCGCAGCCGATAGGGGAAGCAGACAAGCCAGAGTTAGTGCGGCAGCGGTGCGTGTAATCATCTTGGTTGATTCCTTGAAAAAGCATTGCAATGACACTATCTGCGAGTATCCGCGCCATCTGCGGACAACCACGCTGGGGCGTCCGCGGATGGCGCAGAACCACGCAGAGGAAACTCGATGATAGAACAGATATACGCAACAATCAAACACTCCGTAGTTCCTAGTACTGAGTCGAACACGTCAGAGACTGTGAAAAATCGGCATCAAACATCAGCCGGAGGGCGCTAGTCCCCGGTTAGCGCCGAAAAACCGGCCGCTAGCGCGGTACGGCTGATGCTGTGGTGGCTACCCCCTGCGTCAATTCAATTTTTTCACAGCCTCTCAGCCGCTTGAAGCTCAATCATGCCCCCCAAAGGATGCTCCTCGCGATCCCTGGTTGCACCGGCGTCCCAATCGCCTTATTCGCAGACGACGATCCAGCCGTTGGCCCGCACCCGCGGCAGCAGCCAACTGCACCGCAAGCGTTTTTGGCGGGTCGTATCGAGCGGAATGAACTCGCGGATGCGAAAGCCGGCCGCGTGCAACGCCCGCTTGAGTTGATGCTTAGTGAACACATGCAGGTACATGTTCGGGATGCCGCGGTAGGTGTATTGCTTGTCTCCCAGTTCCACGTCGCGGGCCAGCAGCACGCGCGGCACGTGACGGGCCAGCCACGGCCGGCCGGAATAGTCGAACAGGTTGTACCACAGATTATGGACGTGCAGCACGAAGCGTCCGCCCGGCCGCACGATTCGCCGCACGTGTTGCAGGAACTGCTGCCGCGCCAGACGGCCTTCGATCATCCCGAGTGTGCTGAACATGCACATGGCGTGATCGATCGAGTCGTCCCGCAGGCAACCGAGTTCCACCAGGTTGGCTTGCAGGCAGTCGATGTCGAGCCCCTCCACATCTGCTTTCTCCTGCACAATTCGCAGCATGTGCGGCGACAAATCGACGGCCAGGCCCGTGCCGCCGCGACGACAAAGCGGTACCAGCGCGCGGCCGGTACCGCAGCCGAGATCGGCCACCAGGCAAGGGGGAGCGAAATTGGCCGCCAGCACCGCCTCGTCGAACTCGAATAGTTGCGTGAAGGCGAAATAATCGTCGTAGTCGTCGGCGATGCGGGGACTGCGGGTATATTCCCACAGACCGCGCGTCACCCCGCGTGGAAGTTGCCAATGTGGACGAGGCATGGAGTGCGGCTCTTGGTGTCAGCGGTGGCGTGCCGGATGAAATTAAAGGGGTTCGCATCGCCTCGCTTCGCCCCCTAGTGATGCGATTCAGGCAGCATTATAATTTGTTCTCTGGAAAATTGGGAACAAGCGAAGCAAGGGACCAGCAGCCGACGGAGGAAGTCGGGCATGCGTGTCCGGTTCAACAGCGAGGAGAGAATTCATGGCAATTAAAGTAGCAATCAACGGTTTCGGACGCATCGGGCGGCTGACCTTTCGCAATCTGATTTCGCGGCCGGACGAGTTCGAGGTGGTCGCCGTCAACGACCTGACCGACAACCGCACATTGGCCAACCTGCTCAAGTACGACAGCATTCACGGCCGTTTCAACGGAACGGTCGAGTTTGACGACGATAATTTGACCGTCAACGGCAAGAAAATCGCCGCGCTGGCCCAGCGCAATCCGGCCGAACTGCCCTGGGGCAAGATGGGCGTGGATATTGTTGTTGAGAGCACCGGCATCTTCACCGGCCGGGCGACCGCCGACAAGCCGGGTTACGACACGCATCTGAAAGCAGGCGCCAAGAAGGTCGTGCTCAGCGCACCGGCCAAGGACGGCGCCGATTTAACCTGCGTGCTGGGTGTGAACGACGACAAGCTGACCGCCGACATGCACTGTGTTTCCAACGCCAGTTGCACCACCAACTGCTTGGCGCCGGTCGCCAAGGTATTGCATGAGAAGTTCGGCATCGTCAAGGGACTGATGACCACCGTACACGCCTACACCAACGATCAGAATGTGCAGGATCAGCCGCACAGCGATCTGTATCGCTGTCGGGCGGCTGCGCAGAACATCATTCCGACCACCACCGGTGCCGCCAAGGCCGTGGGACTGGTGATTCCCGACCTGCAAGGCAAGCTGACCGGCTTTGCCTTGCGAGTGCCGGTAACCACCGGCAGCGCCGTCGACCTGACCGCAGAGATGGCCCGAGACGTGACGGCCGAGGAAGTCAACGCCGCCATGAAGGCGGCGGCTGAGGGGCCTCTGAAAGGCATTTTGGCCTACACGCTCGATCCGATCGTCTCGACCGACATCATTGGCGACTCGCACAGCTCGATCTTCGTGGGGGATTTCACCCAGGTGATCGGCGGCAACATGCTAAAGATTCTCTCCTGGTACGACAACGAGTGGGGCTATAGCTGCCGCACAGTCGACCTGATCAGCAAGCTTGGGGGACTTTTGTAAGGGTTATCGCGGGACTTTTGGCCTCGCCTTTACCCACTATTTGCTTACGCCCCCAGCCGCCTTGTGTGGCTGGAGCAAAAGTTTTCCAGCTAGAGGCAACGCGCAGTAAAACCACCCCTGCCGGAAGCGTCCGGCAGGCGCAAGTTTGTCCCCAGTAGAAACTGATTCACCTGCCGGACGCTTCCGGCAGGGGCTAGGTGGTACTCACGACTTACACTAGCCTGGCAAACTCATTCACCTGCCAGACAAGCTGGCAGGGGTCTAACTTGTGGGTAACGACAACGACTTTCAGCCAACGCTGAATTACCGATACGGACGCCACTCGGGACGCTGCTTCGCTTCGCGGAGCGGCGTTTCTTTTTCTCGCTCTGGCTGGCTCGCTGGCGGTGCAGAGGCGATCGGCGAGGCGGGTTGCGGTTCGTCCGTTGCTGGTTCGGGCGCCAACTCGGTGAC
>JBBDLY010000317.1:0-3577 GCA_040878585.1 Pirellulales bacterium | reverse complement strand
GGTTAGCGCCGAAAAACCGGCCGCTAGCGCGGTGCGGCTGATGTTGTGGTGGCAAACCAATGTATTGAGTCAATATTTTCACAGCCTCTCACTTCTCCGTTATCTCTGTTACCTTCTGTTCAAACAAGCCCGGCAGTTCGACATGCAACAGTGCGAAGCAAATGCGGAAGTTATTTGAGCCGTTCTTTAGCGGTAGCCGTCGTGGCAGCCGCTGCACGTCTTGGTGAGTTCGCCGATCGCCGTCTGTGCCGCTTCCAAGTTCTTGCGTTCGGCGGCCTCGTACAGCGCGGCGGCATACTTCTGCATGTCGTTGCAGTATTGCAGATAATCGTCGTCGTCGGCGTACTCGTAGCTCTCGTCGCGAATGATCCGGGCAATTGCTGCGACCACCGCCGCCTCGTGCCGGATGGAGTCGATGTTGCGCGAAAACTCTCCTTCGTTGGCGACCATTTTGCGGATGTTCTTTTCCGCCGCGTCGTCGAGCCTCGCCATCAACGGCCGTCGCTCGGCCAGCCGCGCCCATTCGATTTCCTCGGCCGGCGTGGGGAAATCGGGTTTGGAGCCGCGTATCAGATCGTTCAGTTCCGTTGCTCTCGATTTGGCGTCGTTGAAGGCGTTGATGTCCGACGCCTTGGCGTTGCTGCTGGCCCGGCCGAACATATCGCGGGCGCCGCCCGCTGAATCCTTCCAACGGATGTCCTCGCCAAACTCATGCGCGATGCCGAACATCAGTGCGATCACGGCGAACCGTTTTCGCACCACGAGGTTGCCGCCCGACTTGAAACTGCCAGGATTCGCCGTGGCGGCGTCGATCTCCACGGCAAACTTCTTGATCTCGTCCTCGACGATCGGCCCCGGAATGATCGCCGCCCACGAGCCGCCGCCGGCAGTTGGCGGGGCGGGCGTTCCGCCCGAGGGACCGCCGGCGACAACCGGCGTCGAGCCATCGCTAGCCGCGGGCCGACTGCCGCTGAGCCGTTGTTTGGCGTCTCGGGCGAAGACGTCGGTGTCGCTGAAGTGACTCGGCGGACGGACTCGTTTCGATTCGCGGTCGCGTTTCTCGGGAGCAATTTCGGCCACGGCGGTCCCGAGCATCGCGACGAACAACGAGGCGACCGTCGCCCAGAGCACTTTTTGACGGAGGTTCCGGCTCATGATCTCACGTGGTGTTTTGAGGAACGATGCACCGCTATTATCGATGGAAACGCCAAAACAAGCAACTATCGCGACTCGTTCGCGCCACTTGGCGGCTCCGGCGGGCCGCGACGGATCGTTTGCCCCCGCCCATCGAGGTGGCAAACAGACGCCTCCGCGATTGTATAATGGTATTATGAATCAGCGAGACCGCCCCACCCGACGCGATTTTCTTCGCGGCCATGCCGTCGCCGAGGCGCTCGCCCAGCGGGCCGATCCGACGCCCGGACTGACTACGCCCGACATGACCCGTTCGCCGTATTTGGCGAGCCTGGGCCGCCGTGCGATGGCGTGCGAGTTTCAATTGTTTATGAACGCCGGCCCCCACGGCCAAGGCACGCGGCACGGCCTGGCGGCCCTCGATCGGGTCGACCAGCTCGAGGACCAACTAACCGTCTACCGGGAGCAGAGCGAGGTCAGCATCTTGAATCGCCTGGCCGCCGAGGCACCGTTCCGCGTGGAGGCCAACCTGTTCGAGTTGCTCCGCGAGGGAAAACGTATCCATGCCGAGACGCACGGCGCGTTCGATTACACGGCCGGGCCGCTGTCGGAGGCGTGGGGTTTCGCCCGGCGGGAAGGCGCGATGCCCAGCCGGGAGGCGATCGAGCAGGCGCTGGCGCTCGTCGGCAGCCAATTTGTCGAACTGGATGAGTACGACCGGACGGTCCATTTTGCCCGCCAGGGCGTGCAGATCAACTTGGGGGGCATCGGCAAGGGTTACGCGCTCGACCAGGCCGCCGAGACGCTGTTGGAACGGGGCGTCGCGGACTTCGCGTTTCATGGCGGCAACAGCAGCGTCGTCGCCCGTGGCGTGCAAGCCGACGGCGATGCGTGGTGCGTCGGGCTGGTCCATCCCTTGCGGCCCGAGCGGCGCCTGGGCGAGTTTCGTATTGCCGATCGAGCATTGTCGACCAGCGGCTCCGGCACGCAATTCTTTCACCACGCCGGACGCCGCTATGGGCATATCATCGATCCGCGTACCGGCTGGCCGGCGGAGAATGTGATCAGCCTCACCGTGCTAGCGCCCACCGCCGCCGAGGCCGACGCCCTGTCCACAGCGCTGTTTGTGCTGACCCGCAAGGAAGTTGATCAGTTCTGCGCCAACCGCGGCGATGTTTCCGTACTTGCCGTCTATCCCGCTGCGGCGGCCGGCGGAATCGAGCTGGCCCTATATAATCTGGACGAAGCTTGCTGGACCCCCAAATCGGCTCGCTGAAGGCTATCGAATTCCTCCGCAATCGCTGGCAATAACCCCTAAACCGGCCAGTTTGCCAATTTTGGCTGGTTTGCAAGTCGGTCAAGATCGATGACGATGTAAGTAGTATCGGAATAAGCGCGACCTAGGTGAAAAAGACTGGAACGCCCCCGGATGATGGAATTGCTGCTGGAACAAGCCGAGCATTGGCACATCTACCTGGGGATCATCGTCACATTGATCCTCACCGGGTGTGGTCTACCTATTCCCGAGGAAATTCCGATCGTCGCCGCGGGTGTGTTGTCCGCCGGACCGGAACCGACACTGCACCCCGTGTTTGCCTTCGTGGCCTGCATGTTCGGCGCGTTGGTAGGCGATTCGATGATGTACTTGTTTGGCCGCTTGGGGCGACCGTTTATGGACAAGTATGCCTTCTTCGGCAAGCTGTTTCATGTCGACCGAGAGCAGCAGATGGAGCAGCTCATCCGCACCCACGGGCTGAAGGTATTTTTCGTGGCGCGGTTCATGATCGGCGTTCGCGCGCCGATGTACATGGCCGCCGGCATGATGCGGGTGCCATGGCGGGTGTTCATCCTGGTCGACGGCATCTGCGCCACCGTGGTCGTCGGCGCGGTGTTCTTGCTCAGCATGATTTACGGAGATGAGATCGCCAGCCTGATCCACGAGTACCAGGTCGGTTTTACGATACTGGTCGGCCTGGCGGTACTGGTCGCCATCGGTGTTTTCCTGCTGCGACGACGCCGGGGTAAGCCCGCTGTGGATGACGAGGCCGAACGGCTTGCCGCGGAGACGGAAGAGACACCAGACTTACGGCAAGCAACTACACCCTCTAGCGATCGCCCCAAGGCCGCCGAGCGAGGAAACCGCGCCGCCAGCTAGCCCAGCGCTACGTGATGGCGGCGTCTCGCTACTAGACCGTGATGGCGGCGTCTCGCCGCCAGACCCAACTGAAGACAGGCCAGGCAAAAGTCGAAGTTGCCGAAGCCCCGCAGCGCCGCCAGGCCGCCCTGGGTGGATGGACTGCTCGTCGCAGGGCATTAAGGGTGGCAATGTAATCAGGATTTTGAACAGAAGGGAACAGAGAAAACAAAGAAAAGGATTCTCAGTTGTCTCCTCGGTTTGCTCAAACAAAGAGATCATCGTTACCTCCGAAACCGGATGCAGGTA
>JBBDLY010000316.1:0-3589 GCA_040878585.1 Pirellulales bacterium | reverse complement strand
CCCAGGGCGTTGGCTGAATCTGCTTCTTCCGCCAGCGGCATGGCCCAGCGGCCGATTTCCGCGGCGATTCCCGCGGGATCTCGCGTCGAAAGGTTTGCCAACTCGCGAACCAATGCGGCCTCGCCCGCCAACGGGCTTTCCGGCCGTTGCGGCTGGTAGATGCGGCGCGAGCAAAGCACCAGCAACTGGTCCGGCTCGATGGCGTGCTGCTGCTGGACGTATTCGGTCTCCTCGAACGCACCCGCCGGGGGCGCGGCCTGGCTAAGCGTGTGCCAGCCATGTCGAGAGGGACGCGCCGCGGCGGAGCAAGGTTCGCCGTCGCCGGCGGTGACCAGCAGCGTCGACATTCCTCCGGCGTGGCAACTGAAGAACGACCGGCCGTCGGCCGCCAGCCGCAGCAGCGTGCAGCCAAGCCGGACCTCGTTGGCGGAAACTTGCCACAGCGTTTGCGAGGCATGTTGCATCAGCGCGGCGAGATCGGTCACGTGCGCCGCGTGGCTGCGAACGGCCGCGGCCAACTGTTGGGCGTGCATACCGTCCGCCAGGCGCGTCCCGCCGGCGTCGATCAGCATCACCAGCAATGAATCGTCGCCCAAGACGAGCCAATCAAACTGCAAGGCCGAGACCGAAGGGTCCGATATTTGACGCGGATCTTCGTAGGCCAGCTTCCAGGCATCGAACCGCGGCGGCGTGCGGCGACGATTCGCCTCGAATTGCTCGCAAAGTTCTGTTGCCTGACGGCAGAGGGGCGCCATCCGCAGCGACTCCCGCCACAGCATCTCGCGTTCTAGTTCCGCGGCCAGGCGCCCGGCGGTCAGTTCGGCGCTGTTGGTGTCGACGTCGCTGATCGCGCGCGACGCATCGAAGTAGATCCACAGCGTGCCAAGGATCGAAGTGGGGCTGGAGATCGGCACGCAAATCGCCGCGCCGCATGGTTCCGGCACATGCCACGCATCGTTGAGCAGATCGTCCTCCAAGGCCACGGCGCTGCCGGTCAGGGCTTCCAGGTCGGCCACCGCGCCGGCCAGCGGCCGGGCGGCTTCCAGCAACTTGTCGTCCTCGAAGCCCCATTGGCTGCGCAGTTTCAGCGCCGTGGTGGATTCGTTGAGCAGATACATCGCGATCCGCTCGCCACCGAGAACTTCCGCGCCGGCCTTCAGAACGGCGGCCAGCCGATCCGAGAGGCTGGCGACATCGCCGCGATGCAACAGCAGCGGCACACCGGCGGCCAGTTCCGCCTCGCGCTCGGCCAAGGCGGAGCGGGCGGCCAGCAGTTTGCCATACAAGGCGTCGAATTCCGCGGCCAGCCGTTGGGCTTGCGGCTTGGCGATCTTGGCTTCGCTCTCGGCCACCTGGGGATCAAGGGTCAACCGTGGCGGCGCGGGCGCGAAGTCTTCCTCGACGGCTGACTCCGACAGCTTCAGTGGATAGCCGGTGGCGGCGAGAAACGCGCCGCCGAGCGCTTCTAGCTCGTGCCGCGAGCCTGGTATTGCGGGAACCCCGTCGGGGAAAATGCGCAGGTGCGGAAAGGAGTCGGAATGCACGGACCACCTGGGGAGGTAAGCAGTTGCCCTCCGTGCCTGGTTCAACCACCGCCGGCCGATCTTCCCTGATCCGCACAATTTAGCATCGACGATCGCGGGGCGTCGGCTGCAACCGTTCCGCGGGGGAAGGCTGGATTGCGGGTCCGGCATGGACCGGATGACGGGATTGAACCGGATATAGAGGAAAGGGCGGATCGGCGGAAAGGTCTACTCCAGCCTCACGCCTCAAGCCTCACCCCTCTACTCCACCTGGCCGCCGAGCACCGGATCCGGTGGATGGACCATTTCCCCTTTGACCTCGACGCTCTTGGCGATCGCGTACTTGGGGTCACGCTCAAATTCGACTTCCTGACCCGGCTGAAGGTCGTCGAACAAGTAAAGCTTGACCGCCTTCGGCTCGAAGTAAATCCGCTCGCCGTCGGCCGCGATATAGCCGTAGCCCTTCAGCGCCGGGCTGCAATCGGCCGAGGCGGCCGATTGCAATGTGAGATGCACTAGCTTTTCAATTCGACCGGTGGGCATGCAGGGTTTAGCCTTGGGCGAGCACTTTGATGCGGCGGCCGTTGCGATCGAATTCGACCACGCCGTCAACCAGTGCGAACAGCGTGTAGTCTTTGCCTTGACCCACACCGGCGCCGGCGTGGAACTTGGTACCGAGCTGCCGGACCAGGATGCTGCCGGCGGTGACACGCTCCCCACCGAACCGCTTCACGCCGCGTCGCTGGGCGTTGGAATCGCGGCCGTTGCGGCTGGAGCCTTGGCCTTTCTTATGTGCCATTGTGCGAAATCCTCTGAAATGCTGACCAAACTAGGGTACCGCTACAGGCCGTGCCTGGGAAGCGAATTCTGGAATTATTAGAATCCGCCATTATGGCCGATACAGCCATTCGTAGTCAACCTGGCCTGGGATGCCGAATCGGATCTGATCCTCGACCGTGCGGAACTCGTCGCCCGGCTTGTAAAAGTTGAGTTTCAGCGTCTTGTACTCAAACTTGCGGCCGTCCGCGGGCGGATCGCCCGGTTGCCAGGCCCCCGGCGGGTCGTAGTAACGGTACGCGTTCGTCAAGCCGCGGACGTAGACCGAAAAATAGTCGGTCCGCGGGTCGATGCCGGTCCAGGTCGCCACGCCCCACACGCTACGGTCAACTCCCTCTTCGCTAAGCGGGATCGGCGTGCGGCTGATTTCGGTCGTGTTGAGCAGTTTGCGATTGGGGGTTTCCTTTTGCTGGATGGCGCGGACAGCCACGGGAATGAGCTGGTCTACGTACTCCTTCTTGTCTTGGTGGGTTTGCAGCGTGAAGATGGGAAAGAAGCGAATCGGTCCGATCGCCGCCCGCAACTCGCCCGCCGTGTCGACCTGCTTGATCTCATACAGTCCATCGGGTTGCTTGACCGAGGTCAGATGATCGCCGGTGTTTTTGACGTTGTAGACCATGTACCACACCACGCGCCGCTTCATGGTACCGTCCGGCTGGGGTATGTCGACTTCGATCACACGCATCGGCAGGAAGGTAAACTCCAACTGCCAGATGCCGCGGCGGGGGATGATGCCGGTCGCCTTCTGCCGCAAGACCGAGGTGGGAGGGTCAAATTCCGGAGTCCACTCGCCGGCGGGGAAACCCTCGATCAGTTCGACCACGTCCTTGCGCTGGTCAAAAGGACTTTGACTCCCTTCGACTGGCGTATCGACTACTTCGGCCTCGGTACGATTGAGCGGAATGGTGTTCAGCACGCCCTCGGCGAATTTGCGGTATTGGCGTTGCGGCCGGGCTTGATTCGCCCCTGGTGCGGCGGCGGCCGGCTCGTCCCCTGGTGCGGCGGCGGCGGTCGAACCGAACAGCGCCAAGCTGGCGGCGGTTAGCCAGCCGGCCAGCAGCCACTTGGCGAGACTCGATTTTTCGATGCGCATACTCTCGGTTCCTCTGCTAAGCCTGGACGAAGGATCGGCTGGTGGAGCGACGCCCAGAGACGGCAAGACAAGAATTTCCCCACCATTCGAGTATACTTACGGCGCAGCGGGCGAGCAAGTTCGCAGAAAACGGCCC
>JBBDLY010000315.1:0-3597 GCA_040878585.1 Pirellulales bacterium | reverse complement strand
GCCGCAGGCGGAAGCTTCACAGCCGCACGACGGCCCGATCGCTTCGACGCCGCAATCGGCCGGATGCGAGTAATGCTCTTCCGCCGCGGGCGGCGCGGGGGCGTCGCTGGGCGAAGCCGGTTCGCCCACGGCATAGTAGCTGTCGTACGCAAACGCAGTTTGTTGCACCGAACCAGGCTGTTGCAACCCGGTTTGGGCAAAGGTCACGCCGGCTGTGGTGTAGCCGATCGTTACCGTGGCCAAAGCCAATAGGTAGACTCTCATTTTTAGAACTCCGTTTCTCGGGCGAGAAATAATCGTGGCAGTGCCGGTTTTTCGACACTGTGCCGGCGCATGATCCGGCGGGAAGGCAGGGTGGCTGGGGAGCGGGGAGGGCCGCCTAGGGAACCGAACTCCTACGCCACTTGTAGAATCGTCGAAGTTGCGATGTGAATTGCAACCAAAAGCAGACCAGCGGCGCAGGTTCCGGCCTTTGTGGGCTGTGAAATGTGAAGAGATACCGATTGCGAGAATAATAGCCCGCCAAACGGCTTCATCATTGGGGGGAGAGCCTTTGGAGGACGTGCGAATTCGCTGTCGCTCCGGGGAGAACCGCCAACCAGATAACCGGCACAACGGGCGGTTCGCACACGCCGTAGGCAGCCGCCGTGTAGCAACGACAAGCCGAACCGCAGCCTGCCCAAAACAGCAGCAGGGGCTAGGCGGCCGGCTCGTACAGTCCGTCGAACAGCGCCCGGCAGAAGTCGCCCGGCTCGAAGCGGGCCAAATCCTCCGCCTTCTCGCCCAATCCGATGAACTTTACAGGCAGGCCGACTTGCTGGCGTATCGCCACAACGATGCCCCCTTTGGCAGTGCCGTCAAGTTTGGCCAAGATAATGCCCGTGCATTCAATCGCTTCGGTGAAGTTCGACGCTTGCGAAATGCCGTTTTGTCCCGTGGTGGCGTCGAGCACCAGCAGCGCCTCGTGCGGCGCTTCGGGAACGAGTTTTTGAATGACCCGGCGAATCTTGCTCAGTTCCTGCATCAAGTTGGTCTGCGTCTGCAAACGGCCCGCCGTGTCGATGATGCAGATGTCCGCGGAAATCTCCACCGCGCGCGCCACGGCGCGGTGGGCCACGCTGGCCGGATCGCTGCCCGGCGCTCCACGAACCAACTCCACTCCGAGTCGCTCGGACCAGATGGTAAGTTGCTCGACGGCCGCGGCGCGAAACGTGTCGGCCGCGCCGAGCACCACCGACTTGCCTTCGGAGCGAAACAGGTAGGCCAGTTTTGCGATCGAAGTGGTCTTGCCCGCGCCGTTCACGCCGGCCACCATGATCACCGTCGGCCCGCTAGCGGCCATCTGGATCGGCTCATCGGGCTGATCCATCAGTTCCCGCAGTTTGGCTTGAATCCGTTCAAGCACCTCGGCCATGTGAACCTTGCGGGCACGGAACTCGCGGCCAATGTCGTCCACCACCTCCTGGGCCGGTTTAACCCCCATGTCGGTCTTGACAAGGATCTCCGTCAAGTCGTCCAGGAACCGATCGTCTACCAGGCGTCCCTCGACCTTGAACAGGTCGCGGACGTCGGTGTTGAGCGTGTCCTTGGTCTTCTTGAGCGCTTGCTTGAATTTGTTGAAGAAACCCATAGTTGAGGCTTGAGGCTTGAGGCTTGAGGCTTGAGGCTTGAGGCTTGAGGCGGTCGGAGGCTAGTGCTTTTCCGGGGTCGGTTTGGCGACGTCGGCGGCTCGCTTTTCCGGTTTGCCGTGTTGGTTGCTGACGCGGTCGAGAATTCCATTGACGAACTGCGACGACTGCTTGGCTCCGTACCGTTTGGCCAACTCGATCGATTCGTTGATGATGATCCGGTCGGGCGTTTCGGTAAACAGGATCTCAAACGTTCCCAAGCGGATCACGTTGCGATCAATCGCCGCCATCCGCTCCAGTTTCCAATTGTCGGCGATTTTGCGCAACAATTCGTCAATCTCGTGCCGGTTGCGGCGTACGCCGGCGACCAACGAACGGCAGAACGCGCGCAGATCGTCCGTCGCCAGTCGAACGTCGATGAAGGCGTCGGCGATGGCTGGATTAAGTTGTTTATTGAGGTCGTCCTGGTACAGCACCTGCAAGGCGACTTCTCTAGCGCGTCTTCGGCGAAACATACGAAACAGATTTCATAAAGGATTGAGTCGCGCGGGCGATCCGCCGGCACGCGGTCACGGCAACTGTTCAAGCAGGCTGACCATCTCCAAGGCCGCCTGGGCGGATTCCACGCCCTTGTTCCCTACGTTGCCGCCGCTGCGATGGATCGCCTGTTCGAGCGTATCGCACGTCAAAACTCCGAACAAGACGGGTACCCCGGAGGCCAGCGCCGCCTCGGTCAGCCCGAGACTGACGGCACGGTTGATGTGCTCGTCGTGCGACGTATCGCCCTTGATGACGGCCCCCAGGCAGATCACGGCCACGTATTCGCCGCTACCGGCCAAGCGATGCGCCACCAGCGGAATCTCGAACGCACCGGGCACCCACGCCACGTCGATCTCGCCCGCTGGCACCCCCGCCGCAATCAGCGTCGCTTGCGCCCCGTCCAGCAACTTCCTGGTAATGCCGTCGTTGTACTTGGAGACAACGATGGCGAATCGTCCCGAAGTCACGGGCGCTTCGCCCGAGAAGATTCGTCCACTGTCGGCGTCGTTGGTCATCGAGTTGCTTTGTAAGGAGATTGGGGGCGGGATGTGAGGGGAACCCATGGCCGCGGCCGGCCCGACCAAGGTATCAAAACCGAAAGCAGACTCGTGGCGGTCGATTGCATTACGACTTCATGCTCATCAAAAACTCTGCGTTGCTCTTGGTTTTCGCCAGCCGGGTGATCAGTAGTTCCATCGCATCGGGAGCGTTCATGTCGTGCAGCACGCGGCGCAGGATGCAGACTCGGCGATATTCCTCGGGATCCATCAGCATCTCCTCACGGCGGGTGCCGGAGCGATTGATGTCGATCGCCGGCCAAATGCGTTTGTCGACCAGGCGGCGGTCGAGCACGATCTCCAGATTGCCGGTCCCCTTGAACTCCTCGAAGATCACTTCGTCCATCTTACTGCCGGTGTCGACCAGGGCGGTCGCCAGAATCGTCAACGAGCCGCCCTCCTCCACCTTGCGGGCCGAACCGAAGAACCGCTTCGGCTTTTGCATGGCGTTGGCGTCGATGCCGCCGGAAAGAATCTTGCCGCTGTTGGGCACTTCGCTGTTCCAGGCTCGGGCGAGCCGGGTGATGGAATCGAGGAAGATCACCACTTGGTGGCCGTATTCGACCATCCGCTTGGCCTTCTCGATGACCATTTCGGCCACTTGGATGTGCCGGCTCGACGGCTCGTCGAAGGTGCTGCTGATCACCTCGCAGTTAGGCCCCTTCACCTGCCGCTCCATGTCGGTCACCTCTTCCGGCCGCTCGTCGATCAGCAGCATGATCACGTAGCTGTCCGGATAATTGGTGAGCACGGCCTTGGCCATTTTCTGTAGCAATATGGTCTTGCCGGCCCGGGGAGGACTGACAATCAGCCCCCGCTGGCCGAAGCCGACCGGAACCATCAAGTCGACCACCCGCGTCTCGACGTCCGCC
>JBBDLY010000314.1:0-3600 GCA_040878585.1 Pirellulales bacterium | reverse complement strand
CAGCGCAACGGTGTTGCCGGAACAGCGCGGCGGTCAAGTTTTGTGGCATGGTGAAGTTGTTGCGCCGCTTGGTCCGGCCTACGACTTTGATTTAGGATTCAAGATTGCGGATTGCTTACCTTGGGATTGCCCACAATGCACGAGCGGCGATTCGTCATCCTCTTCCACGAAATGCCGCCTGATAGCGGCCGACCGTCGCATTGGGACTTCATGCTCGAGACCGGTGAGGCACTGGCGACTTGGGCGCTGCGGCATGTTCCCGACGTAGTGGTGCGGCAGCCTTGTCGCCGGCTGGCCGATCATCGCCAGCGGTATCTCGACTACGAAGGCCCGGTTGCCAGCGCCGGTGGACGCGTCACACAGTGGGACGCGGGGACGTATGAGACGCTCGCCGAGAACGATCATCTCTGGCAAGCCCGTGTGAGTGGCGGCAGGCTGAGCGGCGTGGTCACGTTCGCGCGGCAGAATGATCAGCGTTGGACTTTTTCTTTCTCGTCCGCGTCAGGCTGATCGGCGACGTCGAAATGCCAGCGCAACTTGGCTCGGCTACGTGGTTCGCCGTTCGATTCCTCGGTGCGGCCCGACAGCACGATCGCTTCGTCGCGCAGTTCCACCGATTCCAGAATCAGCCGTTTCTTCTGCATATCTTCCGAGGGGGGAATCGCAAACATCGCCACCGGATCGCCACCGTCGGTCGCCCATTCCAAGGGAATCTTGCGCTGCAGCGCCTGGAGTTTTAGCTCTTCGATCACGGTGGTCAGAGGCACCGGCACGGCGCCGGCGCGGAAGCCGACCAAACGAACGGCCAGTTGATTGGGCGCGGCGATATACGGTTCGACATGAATCGAATAGACCGACGCGGGCCAGCCCCCTTCGTAGTAGCAGACCACGGTCGCCTTGTCGGCCTTGAGGAACACGCGAGGATCTCGTACCCCGCGCGGCAGTAAGTCGGCGTGCTTTTCCACTAGATCGACCGCCAACCAGCCGTTGATCTGGTCCTGCGTGAAGATCGCCTGCCACTGGCCGGTCTGCTGCAGGTCGCCGGCCAATGCGCCGACTTTGCGAGTCATCTCGTGGCTTGCTTCGCGGGCCTCGGAAAGATGCAGCTTCTCCTGCTTGAGCTTCTGGATATAGTAGTCGGGCGCCTGCTGTGTGCCCAAGTATCCCAGCAGCGGCACCGCCGCCACGGCGACGACGACGAGCAATAGCACCAGCAACCAGCGAATTCGTCCGCTACGGCGCATGCCAGTATTCCTTGCTCCGCGCTCGAATGTCCAGTAAAACCAACGCCGGCCCATCGAAAATACCCGCGAGCTAGCAGGCTGAATCGATCCGCGGTAATACTAGGCAAGCTTCACTTCCGAGTCAACGACAAGTGCCTGTACCCCGATATTTGAGTATTTGCGGCAATGTGTATGCGGATTCCTGTGATCTTCCCGAGACCCCTGCCAGCTTGTCTGGCAGGTGAACACGTTTGCCATGCTAGTGTACAAGGATAAGTACCCAACTAGACCCCTGCCGGCTCGACCGGCAGGTGAATCAGTTTCTTGCCGCGGACAAAACTTGCGCTCCGGCCGGGGCCGGACTTATTGCGAGTTGCCTCTAGCTGACAAACTTTGGCTCCTGCCGCACAAGGCGGCAGGGGGCATGTGGGTAATGGCAAGGCTGAAAGCCGCAGACACATTACACGAATTTCAGCAGGGCGTACTTCTTTTTGCCGACGCGAACGACCATCACGGTTTCGCTCGCCAGATCGGCTGCGGTGAGCGGCTGGTTGGCGTCGGTCACGCGGTGGTTGTTGAGATAGGCGCCCCCTTCGGCCACCTTGCGACGGGCCTCGGCCTTGCTCTTGGCGAGTTGGGTCAAGGCGAGCGCGTCGACGATGGTCAACTGCGCCGCGGCGAGTTCGGCGCGTGGCACTTCGCGGCTGGGGACGTCGGCGAAGATCTCGCCTAGCTCCGCGTCGCTCAGATCGGCAATGTCGGCGCCGAAGAATATCTCGGTGGCCCGCCGCGCCTTGGCCAGTCCTTCGTCGCCGTGAACCAGTTGTGTCAGCCATTCGGCCAGGCGCTTTTGGCTCGCCTTCTCGTGCGGCGCTTCAGCGCGGGCTTGATCGAGTTGCTCGACCTCTTCGCGGGGAATTTCCGTCAAGAAACGCAGGCACTTGCCGACGTCGTCGTCGCTGACATTGATCCAGTATTGATAAAAGGCATACGGGCTGGTCCGTGCGGGATCGAGCCACACCGCGCCGCTTTCGGTCTTGCCCATTTTGCCGCCGTCGCTCTTGGTCAACAGCGGGCAGGTGATGCCGTACACCTGGCCAAACCCCATCCGCCGGGCAAGATCGATGCCCGCGGTGATATTGCCCCACTGATCGCTGCCGCCGACTTGCAGGTTGCAGCCGTGCATTTCGTGCAACCGCACAAAGTCGTAGGCTTGCAGCAGCATGTAGCTGAACTCGGTATAGCTCAGCCCGGCGTCGTCCCGCTCCAGTCGCGACTTGACGGAGTCCTTGGCCAACATCACGTTGACGGGAAAGTTCTTGCCGATGTCGCGCAAGAATTCGAGATACGACCACTCGCTCATCCAATCGTAGTTGTTCACCAGCAAGGCGCCGGCGTCGAAGTCGAGGAACCGGGCAAGCTGCCCCTTGATCGACTCGACGTTCGCCCGTAGTTCGTCGATCCCCAGCAGATTGCGCTCGGCGCTCTTGCCGCTGGGGTCGCCGATCATGCCGGTGGCGCCGCCGACCAGCGCGATCGGTCGATGGCCGAACGCCTGAAAGCGGCGGAGGATCATCACGGCCATCAAGTGGCCGACGTGCAGACTGTCGGCGGTGGGGTCGAAGCCGGCGTAGATGGTCCGCGGCTGCTCGACAAGCCACTGCGCAAGATGCTCCTCATCGGTGCTTTGGTGGATCAGCCCCCGCCAGGAGAGTTCTTCGTGGATCGATTGCATGGTTTGTGTTGGCCCTTGGGCAATCGCCGCAGCCATCACGACCCTTGTAATGCGCGGCGCGCCCGCGAGTGCCAAAGGGAAATAATATCCGCAACGTGGTTAAGGTTTTCTAGTTCCTCCCGTTCTCCGTCTGTCAGCAAACCGTCGGCATTCTTCTCAAGCAAAGCTTGCACGCGTTGTTGGTCGGATTCAGCGATACCCATCGACAGGATATGCCGGGCAAGTTCGGGGCTGATCGCGCCGGAACGTTCCACCGCCCGACTGAAAATCGCCGCTTCCGAAAACGCGTTCGTGGGGGGGAGGGGGCTCACATCGCTCATGCCAATCATCGTAATGACGCAGCAAGCCCTCGTCAATCGACGCAAGTTCTGCGCGGGGCCGGGCTTGTCCAGCCGGCGGAGGCACGGCGGGATTGGGGTGCGCAAAATCGAGGCTTACTAGTATTCGGGCTTACCCAACTATTGTTCCTGCCACGGCAAACGCGAATTTGATCTGCCCTGAAAGGGCAAAACAACATAGCCCAGGCGAAGCGTCGTCGTCGCAGGCGACCAGCGCCCGCCTGGGTTCACGCAAGATTAACGTCGCTAGCCCTGAAAGGGCGCGTGAGCCGCAGTGGCTTGGGACTTAGTCTACGTGGAGGAG
>JBBDLY010000313.1:0-3635 GCA_040878585.1 Pirellulales bacterium | reverse complement strand
ACGATCAGCACGTTGGCGCCCAGGTCGAGTTCCTCGCCCTCTTCGTCGGTGACTTTGCGGCCACGGTCGTCTAGTTTCAGGTCGGCGTCGGCGGTCCGTTTCTCGGCAACCTTTACGAGCTGTTCATACAGCGGATCGCGCTGGGCTGCGTTGATCTCGCTGACGGCGCTTGCCACTTCGCCCAAGTACCGCAGGAAGATATTCCGCCGCTCCCCTTCATGCCGAACCTTCAGCCGCTTTCTCAGGAACATGCCCAGCTTGCGGCCGACCGCTTGCAGGCCCAGCCGCAATTCCTTTTGAATCTCCGGATAGGAGGCGACCGCTTCCTTCGATTCGCTGGTGAACGGCACCCACACGCTGGCGATGTGGACCATGATCGTGACGGGGCCTTTCGGGAGTCCGCCGCGCGATTGTCCCAGGCCATAGCTGCGCCAGTTGGTCTGCATCACGGTTTGCGTGATCGCGCAGGCGCCGTGCTGGAACTGTAGCGGCACGCGGTTGGCGTAGCGGAGCACGTTCATCGTTTGCCCCTCGGCAATGTTCACGTGCTGCATGGCGTGCAGCAAGGCTTCCTGCTGCTTCGATTTGAGCTTCGACGGTGCTTGCCGCGTGCCGAGCTTCGATTGCTTGATGATCTTGTCGGCCGCCTCGGTCCCCAGCCCGTTGAAGGTGCTGATCAGAAACTGCCGCATGGTGCGGGCGTCGGTTTCCTCCAGTAGTTCGTGTAACAGTTCGGCCGAGACGTTTTGCGTCGGCGCGACGCCCCCGTAAGCCAGGCCGACTTCGATCTGAAACGGATTGCCCCGATAGACCGACGGCGGACGCGTGGCCGCGGTGTAAAACTCGCCCGGCACCACCTGGTGCAGGCCCTTGAGAATCAATTCTTCGCCGATCGGGCAGATGCAGTCGGTCTGTGGATTGGAAATCTTGGTGGCCTGAATCGCCTGGTAGAGCGAGTCGGCCTCGCGCTGACCGATCCGCGTGGTGCGGGCGCGGGTGCTGAGCTTGGCCGTTTCGCAGATTCGCCGGGCGATCGACGGACTGACCCGCGAAAAGCTGTTGGCGAGAAATCCCGACAAGGTCGACTCGCTGGTCTCCTTGAGCATCGCCGCCAGCCGGCCCAGTTCCACGCCGTAGGGATGCGGCTTGATCTCCCGCGGCTCCGCCGGAAGCTGGTCGGTGCTGCGCCGGTAGTGCGTCTCCTTGCCGTCGGGGTCGAGGTAATGCATCGTCACATGCGGGTTGGCAATGGCGGTCTGTTCGAGATACTCATCCACGCTGCCGCGGCCGCGTTGGTAGCGGGCCTCCAGTTCGATGGTCACCCGTGTACCGTGGTTCGACTCGACCCACTCGATGCCGTGCTTCTCGATCTCGGCGGCGCCTTTGGCGCCCACGGGAATATCGATGCCGTCCCCCCGGCCGTTGAGGATCTCCGGCTGATTGCGCTTGGTGTCGATCTGGATCTCGTAATAGTGGGCCGGCTTGCCCTTGGAAACCTTAGAGATGATCTTGACCGGCTTGCCGGTCGTCTGCACGCCGTACATGCCGGCGGCGCTGATGCCAATGCCCTGTTGGCCGCGACTTTGCCGTAGCCGATGGAACTTCGATCCGTATAGCAGCTTGCCGAAGATCAGCGGAATTTGCTTCTTAACAATCCCCGGCCCGTTGTCTTGGATGCCGACTTTGTAGCGGCTGTTGCCGGCTTGCTCGATGTGAACCCATATTTCCGGCGCGATGCCCGCTTCCTCGCAGGCGTCGAGGCTGTTGTCGACCGCCTCCTTGACGGTGGTCAGCAGTGCCTTTCGCGGATTATCGAAGCCGAGCAGATGCCGGTTCTTGGCGAAGAACTCGCTGACTGAGATGTCACGCTGGCTGGCCGCCATGCTCTTGGCGGTCGCCCGCCGCTTGGGCGCCCGCGCAGCGCCGTTGCTGCCGGCCGCGCCGGTGCTGCCGGCAGCGCCATTGCTGCTGACGGTGCCGTTAGCTTGCCGGGGTGCGCTGCTGCGTCGATGGGCGGTGCCGTTTCTCTTGCTCGATGCGTTACCGTGGCTCGATGCGTTACTCTTAGCCAATCGTTAAACTCCCAAAGTGTTGTCAACAATACCAGCACGAAGCGCGAGCGAGTGAATTGGCGCCGGCTGGGAGGTCACTCGCTCGCGCTTCGTGCTGGTATCTGGTTTCCATTGCCGTCTTGCGGACCGTTCTGTTAAACATTGCGGAAGAGTCGGATTATATCGACTCCCCCGCCGCAAGCCCACCCGAATCGGGCCGCCGTCAGCCGTTAAATCCCAACATTTGGCGCATCCGGTTCATAAAGACTCACCGGCACGACCGCTCGTTGCCGACTAACAATCGTAGCCGGAAAAGGATGCTTCATTCGCGGAGCAAACGAGGGCCGGCTGCCTGCCTCGCGGCGCGGTTTTCCCGGAGGGGATCGTCCCGCGAAACCAACCCCAGCGGCCGCTTCGCCCACAGCGACAGCGGCGCCTGCCTCGCCGGCGACCGCCGGCACGAAACCATCCCCGAAGGAGAAATCGCGATGCACCGACACCTTCTGCGCGCCGCGGCAACTGCCGTCGTGGCGGTCGCCATCCATATGGCCCTCACGGACCAAGCCGCAGCCGTCGACAACGGCTGGCCGCAATCGAATCAGGACTTGTTCTACAACTTCTACGCCCACCCCGGCCCCTGTGGCGGCGTGCCGGCGCCGATGTACCTTTCGCCGATCCCCGTACCACCCCACGTGGGGCACACTTGGATCACCTACCAGGCGTTCATGCCACATCACTATATGTTTCCACACAAACGGAAGTATGTGAAGTACCACTACGAGCAAGATTGCGCCACGCTTCGCAAGGGTGGCAAGACGGTCACTACCATTCGCTGGTATTAATCGCCAACAACAACCGGTGGACGCGGCGGTCGCCCCCCGGCGGCCGTCGCGACCCCGATAAAAACTCCCCCCACACAAACCCCAAAATGAGGTTCCCGCCGTGAAACACCTCGCCTCCGCAGTCGTCGTGGCGTTATGCGCCATCGCCACGCTGCCTCAAGTGAATCAAGCCGAGGCCGGTCACCCGGTCCCCTATGCGACCTGCAACGGCTACTCCTATTGCAACCATCATGGCGTCCACCGTGGTGGACACGCCTCGCGACAGGCTCATCCCTACGGCCCGACCAGGATGGATCGCAAGGCGTACAATCACGCCAGCGGCTACAACTGGCACGGCGAGTACAAGTACACCCAATGGGGCGTGCCCGTGGCGCTGGTCGTGCCGCCCAACGCCGAGTGGCATGCCGAGATGGGCTGGGGCGTGAGCGAAACCCGCGTCTATCGGCTCAACCACCAGTTCCAGCGAGAGTATCCAGGCGAATCCTATGCCACGCCGGGCGCGCCGCGGTTCAAGCCGACTCCGATACATCCCAGCGATACGACGCAGTTCGGCGTCTATCCGGTCCGCGGTCCCTGGGATTGATCGCCCAACGCAATGGACTCACCCTCCGCGAGACGGCGAACCGCATCGCCGCCGTCTGTCACGGGCCGGCGGTCTCCCCTCTGACCGCCGGCCCTTTTTCCATGTCAGTAGTTCCAATTTTCGACGAAGGACTTAGCTGATTGACGGCACATCGTTAGC
>JBBDLY010000312.1:0-3653 GCA_040878585.1 Pirellulales bacterium | reverse complement strand
CGACTTCTTGAACGTGACCATGCCGGCGAAGCTGATCGACAGTCCCAGCGCCAGGCATTCCGCGGCCGTCTCCGCCGTGCCGCAAAACGAATGCATCACGCCCCGCAACGGACCCCGCTGGCGCGCCGCGCGCAACATGGCCAGGACGTCGGCGTCGCTCTCGCGAGTATGCACGATAAACGGCAGGCCGGTCTGCTGCGACAGTCGCAGATGCCGGTCGAAAAAGTCCTGCTGCACCGCGAACGGCGTGAAGTCCCAATGGCGGTCAAGCCCCGATTCGCCGATGGCGGCTACCTGCGGGGCGTCAATCAGGCGAACGATCTCTTCCCAGTCGCCGGGCTGGGCCTTGCCGCAGTAGTTCGGCTGGATGCCGACCGCCGCGAAGACCGGTTCGTGCTCGGCGGCCAGGGCGATCGCCGCCCGGCTGGAAAATAGTCCGATCCCTACGGCCAGCATTTTCGAGACTCCAGCGTCAACAGCGCGCTGGATCACCGCGGCGCGATCGTCGTCGAACTCCGGCTGATCGAGATGGCAATGCGTATCAATCCAAGGCATGGTTTAGCAACGTTTCATGAGGAATAGCAAGGAGGCCGATGGATCGTCCGACCGCTCGTCGAACGGACGGGGATGTAGAGCTGAAAGCGGCGTCACGAGCGAATGATAATGTTCCGTTCGGTCGAACCTTCCTTGAGCGGCGGAGCAGGGGGGTGTTCGGCCGTGTCGTCCAGGGTCGGCGTGTCGTCCTTGGCGCCAGCTTGGGCGGCGCCGGTCGTCGGTTCGTGGTCGACCAGGATCGTCGAGGCATAAAACTCGACCACCCGCAGCACCTCCTCGCGATTGCCGCCCCATGGAATGTAAACGCCGCGCATGGCCCGCAGGGGGCCGAAGTAGGCGTCGGGATAGACGAGAATGCCGCATCGGCGAACTTCCACCACGCGAATCTGGCTCCAGGCAATCAGACGACTTCGGCCGAACAGCGTCTGCCGCAGACCGCGAGCGCCCAGATGATACTCGATTGGCACGAACAACCGCCACATGGCGAGCCCAATCGCCAGCACCGCGAACAGCCCCAACCAGCCGCTGCCGGTAGCGACAATCACCCCGACGGCCAGCACAACCATCACTGCCGCCGTCAGCCAAGCGGCGGCAGGCTCGTCGCGCAACGGCCAACTCCGCCACACAACCGGCGACGGTGCATGCGAGTGCATTTGCGAGGAACTGGTCATGGGACGCTGCAAGAAAATGAGTCGTAAGGGGCCAACACTCTAGTTTAACCTAGTTAAGCAACCAAAGTAGCATGGGCCGGGGGCTTTGGCATTACCCACAATTCGCCCATGCCCCCTGCCGCCTTGTGCGGCAGGGGCCAAAGTTTGTCAGCTAGAAACAACGCGCAATAAGACAGCCCCCTTCCGGCTCGTCCGGCAGGATCGCAAGTTTTTTTCTCGGCAAAAAACTGATTCACCTGCCGGACGAGCCGGCAGGGGTCTAGATAGTACCTACTTAGCACACTAGCCAGGCAAACTTGTTCACCTGCCAGGCAAGCTGGCAGGGGTCTAACTTGTGGGTAAAGACAAGGGCCACGCGGCCATGCTACCGATTCAGTTCCCGCAGCAACTGCGGCAGGATCGTGTAGGTCGCCCTAGCCCGGTGGCTGAGAACGCGCTTCACGGTGGGACCGAGTTCGCCGAAGGTGCGGTGGAGTTCGCGGACCTCGAACAGTGGGTCGTAGCCGAAGCCGCCCGTCCCGGCTGGCGCTGCGCGAATCACGCCGTGACAGGTGCGCTCCGCTTCGGCCCGGATGACGCCTTGTGGATCGCAGAGCGTCATGTGGCAGGTGTAGTGGGCGGTTCGCCCCGCCACCGACACACCGCGTAATTCCTCCAATAGCTTGACGTTGTTTTGCTCATCGTCGGCACGTTCGCCGGCGTAGCGGGCGGAGTAGATGCCTGGCGCTCCCCGCAGTGCATCGACCGACAGGCCGCTGTCCTCGGCCAACACCCACTCCCCGAGATGGACCGCTTGTTGCTTGGCCTTCAGCCGGGCGTTGGCCGCGAAGGAGTCGCCGTCCTCGACTACTTCAATCGCGGTCGGGTAATCGGCCAGCGTGCGCAGCTCGATTCCGTGCGGCGCCAGCAGCTCGGCCATTTCGCGGCCTTTCTTGCGATTGTGCGTTCCGAGTACAAGCAGAGGCATGAGAGCTATTGTCCGGCGTAATCTCTGGCAAACGAACGCCGCGGCACTTCGATCGGCGTCGGCTCCATGTCGAACGGCAGGCCGAGGATCGACTGCGGGATGTGATCGCCGTTGGTTTGCACGCCCTCAACGCCCCGATACACCGGCTTGGCCGAGAACTTCCGCACAATGTCGAGCACTGGCTTGTTGTACTCGAACGAGCCGTCGAGTTGCTGCATGCCGATCGTATCGAATCCGCCGACAGTCACCATGCTGGCGTAGCGATCGTGAAACTCGTACGCCTCGTAGCCTTTGGCCCGTAGCGCCTCGCACATGCGATGGGCGTTCAACGCCGCCTGCTCCAGGCGGCTGCTCATCGTGCCGCCGTCTTCAATACGGGCGATATCTTTCGGGTCCACCACTGCCTGGCCGTTGAAGGTGGCAACCTTTACCGTGTACTGGGCTTTGCAGGTCAGCAGGCTGTGCTTGATGCCGGCGTTCATGTCGGCCACAAACTTGTCGACCCCGCCAGGGCGAAAGTACGACGGCGGCAGCAACGGGTTGGGCACGACGAACGCCATGTGCAGCGGGCCTTTATCTCCTTTCTTACTGGCCTCTCGGCGCTGCGCCAGCAGGAAGTCGGCCAGTGCATTCTCTTCAAGATAGGTATCGGATTGCTCGGCCTTCTTGCCTGTAATCGACTCTGGATGCAGCGACTTGATTTTCTGCAGCGTCCGATCCAACTCGGCGTCGTCGACCGCCCCGTGATTGCCCACCAACACCGCCACTTCGAGAATGCGGTCGTTGCGCTGGTGAAACATCGTTTTGGCTTCGCCATGTCGATTGAGACCGCGGCCGATTACCGGCTCGCTGTAGTCGAACGTTCGTTCGTGAGTGTAAGCTTCCAGCTTGTGGCGTTTGCGAAGTTCCAACGCCAACGCCCGGGCGTCGCTCATGGCGTCGTCGCCGCTGAACGTGGTGGCCAGCACCATCCAGGGGCCTTGGTCCTCGCTTAGGGTGTAGCTGTTGTTCGGATCGGCGTCGACCCGCTTGAAGTTCACCAGGCTTTGCCAGGGAGGGGCCGCCGTCAGATCGATTGATGACGCGTGCCACGCGGCAACCGCAAAGACGGCCAATAGCGAACATGAAACAAGCTGCTTGCGCATGGCTGAACTCCGTCTAGTCACAGGAACGATCGCCGGCGAAACCGGTGTGTGGGGCCGGGAGAATAGCAAAGCAGCCGCACCAGAGCCAGAGCGATTGGCCCGCTGCTATGCTTCAGACTCGCCTATTAGCATCGCTTCGCCGATCTGCCGGGGTGTGACCTCGACAAAATCGCCAATTTGGCCGGCCTGCCCGGGAAATTCGACCGTCGCGTAGCGGCAGGCCGTACCCGACAGGTGGCCCGCTCGCGACGGCGAGCTGCCTTCGACCAGTACTCTCAACGGCCGGTCGACCAGATCGGCAAAGTACCGATCCCG
>JBBDLY010000311.1:2198-3673 GCA_040878585.1 Pirellulales bacterium | reverse complement strand
GAATTGTCGACCAACACCGAACTGTTTGAGACCGGTATCAAGGTGGTCGACCTGCTCACGCCGTTTGTTCGCGGCGGCAAGGCGGGGCTGTTTGGTGGGGCCGGACTTGGCAAGACGGTTATCTTGACCGAACTGATCGCCCGGGTGGCGGCCGAACACGGCGGCTACTCGGTGTTCGCCGGCGTGGGAGAACGGACCCGCGAGGGGACCGATCTGTGGTTGGAAATGCAAGAGACCAAGATGGCCGACGGCCGTAGCGTCATCGACCAGACCTGCATGGTCTTCGGTCAGATGAACGAACCGCCGGGCGCCCGCCTGCGGGTGGCGCTCAGCGCGCTGACCATGGCTGAGTATTTCCGTGACACGACCGGTCTCGATACGTTGCTGTTCGTCGACAACATCTTCCGCTTTTCGCAGGCCGGCAGCGAGGTTTCCGCCTTGCTTGGCCGCATGCCGTCGGCGGTGGGATATCAGCCGACGTTGGCGACCGAAATGGGGGCGCTGCAGGAACGCATTGCGTCGACCAACAAGGGGGCGATCACGTCGGTGCAGGCGGTGTACGTACCGGCGGACGATCCGACCGACCCGGCGCCAGCGACCGCCTTCGGTCAGTTGGACGCGTTTATCTATCTGGAACGGTCGATTTCGGAAAAGGGCATTTATCCGGCGATCGACCCGCTGGCCTCGTCCAGCCGCATTCTCGATCCGCATTACGTGGGCGAGAAGCACTATGCCATTGCCCGCCAGGTGCAGACCATCTTGCAGCGTTACCGCGAATTGCAGGATATCATTGCGATTCTGGGCGTCGACGAGTTGAGCGAATCGGACAAGATGGTGGTGCACCGCGCTCGCCGAATCGAACGATTCCTCTCACAACCGTTCTTGGTGGCCGAGCCGTTTACCGGCAAGCCGGGCGAGATTACCCCGCTGGCCGATACCATCCGCAGTTTCGAGGAAATCTGCAACGGAAAATGGGACCACCTTCCGGAGCAGGCCTTCATGTATGTGGGGGCGGTGGATCAGGCGGAAGAACAAGCCAAGAAGATGGAAAGAGAAGGTTAATCCCCCATGGCCGACCGCTATGAACAAGGAACCGACGTCACCGGCGCGGTTCGCGTGCTGCACGTGATGGTCGTCACTCCGGAAGCGACCGTACTGCGCCGCAACGCCGAGTTCGTCGCCTTGCCGCTGTACGACGGCGAGTTGGGAGTGCTGCCGGGCCGCGCCCCGCTGATTGGCAGGCTCGGCTTCGGTGAATTGCGGGTCCGGGAGGGAGACGTTGTCGACCGCTACTTTGTCGAGGGGGGCTTTGCGCAGGTCGTCGGAGACAACATTTCGGTACTCACTAATCATGCCATTCCGGCGGACAAGATCGACGCCGACGTCGCCCGCGAGCAGTTGAGCGAAGCGCAATCGCGCAAGGCCAACACGGATGAACTACTCGAAATCCGCGACCGGCTCATCAAACAGGCCCG
>JBBDLY010000311.1:0-2098 GCA_040878585.1 Pirellulales bacterium | reverse complement strand
TCGCCGTTGTAATTTGACCAACACGACCTACCGTAACGCCGTTGGCGCCTTTTCGCTGTCGCTGGCAACATCGATTGGGCCAAGCCTGGCTTTCCGGCCGATTTCTAACTTGTGCCGGTCACTGCTCGTCGGCGCACTGTTTACTTCCCCCCACGATCCTTCCGCGCCGCTTACCATCCCGCCCATGACACAGTCTCTCAATCGGCACGATCGGCAAACTATCCGCGGTCCGCACTTTCATACGCACTTGCCCAAGGTGGAGCTGGAAATCACTCGTGGCCAGGCGCGGCACAGACTGCGCCGACTGAAAGAGGCCACCTACCTGTTTGGATCCAGCGAAAACTGCGACCTGGTGCTCGGTGACCCGCAGTTTCCCGAGGTCCACGGTTACATCCTGGTGACCCCCGACGGCGTCTCGATCCGCCACTTGGGGTCGCAACCGGTATTGACCGTCGAAGGCGAGCCGGTCACCTCCACCGGGTTGAAACACAACGATCGCATTCGGACCGGTCCGTTCGAGTTTCGTGTTCACATCCGCTGGTCCAAGGCGGCCGGCGCGCTGCACATGCCGCGGGAGGTGGTCAGCAGCGTTCCTGGCGGCCGAATCGACGCGGCCACGCGCCAGGTAAACCACTTATTGAACGACATTGAACAAGAGCTTTCGGTGGAGCAGAGACGGCTGCGGTTGTTTGTCGGCAACGACGACGCAGGCCATGGCGCGCCTTCGGTCGACGAGCCGGCAGAGCGGTCGACTCCAGCGTGGCGGCACCTCAGTTGCTCGCTTGCCGAACGCCTCCCCCACTGACGATCGAACGGCGAAACCGAAGACTTCGACTCCCTTACAAGCACGGAAAGCATCGTATCCGCATGCCGCGTGAAATGAGTACCGCAGCCGAACCCATCCGTCTGGAAGACCACTTCGGCGAATCGGGCGCGCCGCCGGTCGAAGTGTTCGATCGGATTGTGCGCTCCCAGACGCCGATCTCCAACGATCTGGCCGCAGTCGCCACGGCCCGCCGACCTCGCGCACGCAGCTCGTCCGAGGGCCTGGCGATTTTAGAGGCCGATCTGCATTGCCTGCTGGAGCAACTCGACGCCGAATTGCAATCGCTGTCGACGCGGTTGGACCGCGCCCTGTCCCGTTAGCGCTATTTTTTCTCCAGCTTGCCGTCCGGCTGAGCGGCCGTCTTCAAGTCGTCGCGGAGCAGCTCTTCCGTGAACCGCGTGCGATAGTGCATGCTGCTCGCCTCGTTGGGATAGCCGATGACGCGCCGGTCGAGATCGACCTGCTGCCGGATCATCTTGCCCAGTTTGACGTCGAATTGCGCCGTGCCGGTCGATTCGCGCTGCACCAATTGAGCTTGGATCTCCGGATTGTTGACCGGCGTGAGGATTTGCGTTTCGATTTTGATGGCGGCGACGTCGTCCTTGACCGACTCCAAGGTAAACCGCTGGCGGGCTTTGATGATTTTCTTTTCTCCGCCGCGGAGCGTGACGGGAACGTCGTACGGAAAATCCCACGTCCCGCCGATGGCGATCGGTTCTTCCGGCAGGGGTATCATCACATGCCCCGCCTCGGGCGCTGGCGTCGTGCGGAGCTTCTCGCGGTGGACGATCATGCCTTGTCCATCCACCTTAAATCGGGTTAGCGGAATGGCAACTTCCTGGGCCACGGTTTCGAATCCGGCCGGTGGGTCGGCGTCCTGGCGGCTGTCGTAGCTGATCTTCTCGCGGCCGGATATTTGGTTCCACATGTCGACGTAGTCGACCGAGTGGACGAACGTGGCCATGCCGTCGGTCACGTCTTCCACGTTCCAGTTTTTGACCGAGACGCTCACGGTATTGGCGGTTTGCGAAGTACCGTCGATGGTCGTTTTAACGGTCGCTTGATGGACGACCTTGGTGCGAATCGCCTCGCCGGGCGTAAACTTGTAACGCAGCAAGTGCGTCTCGTCCGCGGCGTGGGCGGAAAGGGTTGTGGCGGCGAGGAAAATCCACGGACCGGCGGTGATGATGCAGCGAAACATGCTCGATTCCTTTCGAGTCGGTGTCGGTTTTTGGCAGGGTGTGGCGGTGTTCCTAACCGCCGTCACGGCCG
>JBBDLY010000310.1:0-3680 GCA_040878585.1 Pirellulales bacterium | reverse complement strand
TGGGCTACGCGGGGGAAGCGGTGCTGGCTGAATGGGGCGAAGCGGCCGAGGTCGTCAAAGTACAGATAGTGCGAGATGTGGACTTCGGTGGCGGTGACGTGCAGCAGGTTGAACGAGTTCTTCTCTCGCTCGCGGGCGCGGCCGCGGCGCGAGGTGCTGGTGCCGCTTTGCACGATGATGATGCCGTGATCGCGGTCGCCGCCGGGATAGACGTCGAGCGAGTTGCCGATGTACGCCCGATGCAGGTGGCCGCCGAGGATCATATCGACTTTCAATTGGCTGAAGCGATCGAGCGCCCGGCGTGCCCTGGGCATGATCGAATCGCGGTCGTAGTCCGGCGCCGGGGCAAAGTGGTGATGGGCGACCACGATCTTGGCCTTGTCCGAATCAGCCTTCAGGAACGCTCGGCTGGCAAAATCGAGCTGCTCGCTGCTGATCCAGCCATTGACGATCGAGGAGTACGGCGCCGAGCTGTTCAGCGCCACGACCACCGCATGATCGAACTCGGCGACCGTGTTGAGCTCCTCGGAAATGTAGTTGCGATAGTGGCGGTAGGGGTCGACCAACCGCTCCCACACGCGGTAGAGCGGCACGTCGTGGTTGCCGGGTGTCACGATGCGCGGTACCGCGGGCAGGGCGTCGAGTAACGCGCGGGCGTCGGCGAATTCCTGTTGTTTGGCTCGCTGGGTGAAATCTCCGCTCGCTATGATCATATCAGGCGCAAGTTCGGCCGCGTCGCGCAGCAGCGCCTCGCCCACATGAGGAACATAATGCGATCCGAGGTGGATGTCGGAGATATGCAGGATCGAGAATTCGCTCATTAGATTGCTCGCTACAGGGAGGAAAGTCACCTCCCATGATAGGAAGTATTGCCCCGATTGTCTTGATGCAAAGCCGTCCGCAGCAGCAATGCCTGATAACCGCAATCCGTGACGTCGGCTAGCAAGTTGCGAAATCCGACTTATTTGCTTGATCCGCCCGCCAGGCTTCGTAGACTAGGAGGTTTGAGACGTGAGGCTTGAGGCTGGAGGCTGGAGGTGTGAGGCGTGAGAGGTTGTGAAAAAATTGCCATCGAACATCAGCCGGAAGGCGCTAGCCTCCGGTTAGCGCCGCAAAACCGGCCGCTAGCGCGGTCCGGCTGATGTTGCGGGGCCGACCTTCGGCCTCACTCCAATTAATTCACAGCCACTGAGGCGTGAGGGCTTTAGCCCCCTGTTCCCTCTTCCCTGAAACCTGAAACCTGACCCCTGAACCCTACCCCCTGAACATCTTTTGGAGATCCTGGCCATGCGGTATGCTCACACTCGGTTGATTGGTTGCGTTATTTTGTCTGCGTTGAATATCTGCCTGGTCGCTTCGTCCGCGGTGGCGGAAGTCGCCCGGCAGGAGTTTGGAAAAACAGCCCAAGGCGAACCGGTGGAACTCTACACGCTTACGAATAAACACGGCATGATCGCCAAGCTGATGACCCGCGGCGCGACGCTGGTCGAACTGCATGTACCGGACGCCGACGGCAAGCTGACCGACGTGGTGCTCGGCTTCGACGACGTGGCGGGCTATGAGTCGGATCGCAATCAGTATTTCGGCTGCACGACCGGGCGGGTGGCCAATCGGATTGCCAAGGGGCAATTCAAGCTCGATGGCAAGACCTACGAACTGGCAGTCAACAACGATCCCAATCACCTGCACGGCGGCGTCGAGCGGTCGCTGGACAAGGTGGTCTGGAAAGCCGAACCGTTCGCCAAGCAAGGCAGCCAGGGCGTCAAGTTTACCTACACCAGTCCCGATGGCGAGGAAGGCTACCCCGGTGAATTGCAGATCGAGGTGACCTACGAATTGAACGACGCCAACCAACTGCGGATCGACTACGAGGCGACCACCGACAAAGCCACGCCGGTCAACCTCACGCATCACAGCTACTTCAATCTCTCCGGCGCCGGCAGCAAGACCGTGCTCGACCATGTGTTGCAACTCCACTGCGCCAACTACACGCCGGTCGACGACAACCTGATTCCCACTGGCGAGATCGCGGCCGTCGCGGGAACTCCGCTGGACTTTACCGAGCCGACAGCAATCGGCAAGCGGATCGCGCAAGTTGCCGACACCGCGGCGCTCGGCTACGACCATAACTTTGTGATCGATGGCGAGGCGGGCGAGCTGCGCAAGGCGGCCACGCTGCACGATCCCGCCAGCGGACGTGTGATGACCGTCAGCACGGATCAGCCGGGCATTCAGTTCTATGTCGGCAATTTCCTGTTCGGCCAGAAGGGAAAGGACGGCAAGGAGTATCCCCATCGCGGCGCGCTGTGCCTGGAGACGCAGTTCTATCCCGACTCGATCAACCAGCCAAACTTCCCTTCGGTCGTCCTCAAGCCGGGTAAGAAATACACGCATACCTGCGTGTACGCATTCGAAAACAAGTAACGTAAAGGTAAAGGCTGAGAGGCTGTGAGAAAATCGCCATCCAACATCAGCCGGAGGGCGCTAGCCCCCGGTTAGCGCCGAAGAACCGGCCGCTAGCGCGGTGCGGCTGATGTTGTGGCGGCAACCGCTACGTCAGTTCAATTTTTCACAGCCTCTGAGCTATCGTTGCCCAAGCTGCCAGCTTGGGCAGCAAACCAGATAGGCTGGCTGGCCGTTTGTACCACGAGGTGGGACGCTGGCCGCATCCCCCGCGAGGAGCGTCGGTTCATGGTGCGACTGCTCAAGAGTCTTGGCCCGGCGATCATTGTCGCCAGCGTGGTGCTTGGTCCGGGCAGCATTCTGGCCAACAGCAAGGTCGGCGCCGAGTATGGCTACGGCATGATCTGGGTGTTGGCTCTAGCGGTGCTGTTGATGATCGGCGCGACCGCGTTGTCGGCCCGGTTGGGGGCCTCGCTGCGGGGGACGCTCTGCCAGGAACTGGCCGCGCGGCTTGGCCGGCCGGTCGCGGCGTTGATCGGCATCTCGGTGTTCCTGGTGGTCGCCTGCTTCCAGTTCAGCAACAATCTGGGGGTGCTGGCCGCGATCGAGCCGTTGGCCGGAGCATCGCGGTGGTGGCAGATGGCCGTGTTGCTCGGCCTCAACGCGGCGATCATCGCCGCCTTATTGGGACTGAGGCGGCTGTACCTGCCGGTCGAACGGTTGATGATGGCGCTGGTGCTGATCATGCTGGTCGCCTTCGCCGGCAACTTGTTCTTCGCGCAGCCGTCGCTGTCGGCGGTTGTGCAGGGCTTTGTGCCGCGGCTGCCGCGGGCCGACGCCGACACCGGTCTCGCCGCGCTGCTGCCGTTGATCGCCATGATCGGCACCACCTTCTCGGTGGCCGGCGCGTTTTACCAATCGTACCTGGTCCGCGAGAAAGGGCTGACGGTTGATGAAGCCAACGAGAGCCTGATCGACAGCATCGCCGGTATCAGCGTCTTGGGCGTGGTGAGCCTGATGATTATGGTGACCAGCGCCGCGGTGCTGCACGGCAAAGTCGAACCGAGCGAACTGACCAGCGCCGCCGACGTCGCCCAGCAGTTGACGCCGCTATTCGGACGCGGCGCCGAGATTCTGTTTTGCATGGGCATCTTCGCCGGCGCGTTCAGTTCGTTCTTGGTGAACGCCATGATCGGCGGGGCGATGCTCGCAGACGGCCTCGGCCTGGGTGCCAAGATGGACGACCGCTGGCCGCGGATCTTCACCGTTTGCGCGCT